>CBDUCC010000270.1:0-5734 GCA_965365555.1 uncultured Myxococcales bacterium
GGTCACGGCGGCGAGCATCCCCGCCACCGCAGTCATCGCTCCGGCCGTGATGTCGACCTTCTGTTCTACGTCCGAGACAGCGGAGGCATGCCAGTGCGGAACGACGGTTGGATGCGCTTCGATCGCTTCGGGTTGGCGCCCACGGCGCGGGGCGCCCATCGGTTCGACGAAGCTCGCAATTGGCACCTCGTGCGCAGCTTGCTCATGGACGAGCAAGCTCGGGTGAAGTGGCTCTTCTGTTCCAACGAGCTCAAGGCGCGACTTCTCCGCTACGCCGCCCGTACCGAGTATTCCCCCGAGGCCGTCCTTCGCGCGACTTGGGTTCTGCATCAACCCTCCCGCGGAGACGCGCATGACGACCACTTTCACCTTCGGGTGGGTTGCAGCCCTGCGGAACGAGAGCTCGGGTGCCGGGAGCAGGCACCGCATTGGCCCTGGCTCAACGACGCTGCCCGCAAAGAGGATAGCGCGGCGCGTACGGCCGCGAGCGATTCCCGCTTGATTCGCTGGCTACTGACCGAGGAGCATGTGGATCAGGGAGGCCACGTCGGCGGGAGTCGCCTCGACGTCGCATCGCAGCCAACCGTGGCTTCCCACCGCTAGATCCGTCAGCTGCTGATCTTGCGGCTTCGCGCCCCAGATGAGCACCGCCGATCCTGACGGCAGCTCGTGTGCGAGTGTCGCAATGGTAGTTGGCTGCACGGAAGCCTCCACGCAGTCGATCACGATCAAGGGCCCGAGGGACGCAGTTGCCTTGAGGTTGTCGAGAAACGCGACCACGTCTTCGATCTGCTGTACTGCGGCTGCGTGCCCGACGTGCCGCTCGATCTCCGCGAACCGCTCGGCGCTGCGAGTTGCCACGAAGACCATCGGCAAGACCGAGCCCGTGGGTGAGACGGTCGGGTACTTCGAAGTATCGAGAAGCGCTTCAGCCTCGGGCTTCTCCGCGATGCCCGAAGCTTGTCGGCGCCGACCGAGCTTTCGTGTGTCATCCGGTCGCCGGGCGTCGTTCGGCGGCTTGGAGCTGAGGCGCTCGGCGTAGCTCACCATCGGCTCGAGGTTCTGCATCACCGCCTCGGCGGCTTCGTTGCCCAGGTAGAACGTCATGGCGGTTCGCAGATGCTTGTCTACGAAGCGCTGGAGCGTTGCCCCGGACTGAGGGATCTCGTGTTCGCGCGCCATGTGCAGCGCCCGGTGAAGGATCTGAAGGCGCACCTCAGGGGTCGCGACCGTTTCGATCGCTTCACGCACCATCCGTGCGATCGGAGCTTCTCTACTCATCCCAACTTCACCGCGCGATGCGGAGTCCCCACGATATACCACAGCACTAGAATATTACCGTGATTTAGCGGGTCCGCCAAACCGGGCCCATAGTCGCAGTTCCGACGGCTGTGGTACATGCGCCTCATGCTCGTCATGGGGGTCGACGAAAACGGCCTGGGTCCCCGCTTGGGCCCGCTGGTGGCGACCAGCGTGACCCTGCAAACCCCACGCTACGAGCGCGCGTCGCTCTGCGCTCGCGGTCTTCGATGGGGTCTGACCGATAGCAAGCAGGCGGGCGGCTTCGGCAAGATGGGCTTTGCCGAGTCCGTCGCTCTGGCGCTCCTCGCACGGACCCGTGCGACGGAGCTGCCGCACTCGGCTGATGAGTTGCTCGAGCGACTCTTCCCGGATGTCCGGAGACGTCTGCGCGCCCGATGCCCCGATGCAGCGACCGCGGCGCAGTGCTGGGGAGTGGACCTCCGCCTCCCTCTGTTCGGCGGCGACCCGGGCTACGGTGCCGAGCTTCTCGACCGCTTGATCGGGCGTTCCAAGCTTCGCATCGTCGACGTACGAAGCCGGGTTGCCTGCGCCGGCATTCTCAACGCACGGCTAGGCGATGGGAAGAACAAGCTCGACGTGGACCTGGAGCTCTTTGAAGAGCTCATCGAGTCGGGTCGAGACCAACATGGTGCTCCCTCCCTCGTCGTCTGCGGGATGATCGGCGGGATTCGCGACTACGCCCCGCGCTTTGAACGCTTTCCGGCCGCGCAGGTCCATGCGCTGAGGGGCCGGCGCGGCCAGAGGCGATACGGGATCGAGGGTCTCGGGGAGGTACGTTTCGAGGTCGATGCGGATGCTCGCCACTTGCCTGTGGCCCTTGCTTCGATCGTTGGAAAGTACGTTCGCGAGCTTTGCATGCGCCGCATCGGCGAATTCTACCAGCAGGCGATTCCGACACTTCAGCTTGCGAGTGGGTACCACGATCCCGTCACGACCCGCTTCATCGAGGCGACCGAGCCCCGAAGGCGAAGGCTGCGGATCGCAATCGATTGCTTCCGACGCCAGGCCTGATGAGCATGGTAGAACGCTGACATGTCCGAGCGAGACACGCTTCCGAGGTGGGTGCTCTGGGTGGGCCTGTGCCTGGCGGGGGCCTGGCTTCTGTACACGCTCCGAGGGGTCCTGGCGCCGGTCTTTTTCGCCTTCCTGATCGCCTACATGCTCGACCCCCTGGTCGACCGAATCGAGGAGAGCCGGCTTCTGCGCGGGCGTCCGTACGGTCGAGCGGCCGGCATTGCCGTGATTCTGCTCGGTTTCTTCGCGATCACGCTCCTGGGTGTGCTCGTCCTCATACCGATGGTCTACGAAGAGCTCGCCGCCTTTCTTCGTCGGCTTCCGGCCCTCCTCGCGAGGAGCAGGGCCGAGTGGGAGCCGATGCTCGCCGAGCATGGGATTCGCATTCCGACTTCGGTACAACAGGCCTTCGAGGAGCTTCACCTCGACGCCCAATCGGTCATCTCGAAAGGATATGCGCCCTTCACGGCGGCGATTCGATCGTTGCTCGGCGGTACCGCCACCGCAGTTGCCGGCATCGTTGCGTCGCTGATGATCCCGGTGTTCGCGTTCTATCTGCTCTACGATTTCGACCGTCTCGTCGCCAGCGTGGCGGGGCTGATTCCTCCCCGGCTTCGAGTGGATGCCGGCAGCTTCTTCGGGGAGATCGACGCCGTTCTCGGTCAGTTCTTCCGGGGCCAGTTCACCGTGATGCTGATCCTCGGCACACTTTACGCCATCGGCTTTGGGGCGATCGGCGTCCCGCTCGCGCTGCCGATCGGGATCACGGCCGGCATCTTGGCCTTCATTCCTTACGTCGGAAGCTTCACCGCTCTCGGCTTGGCCCTGTTGATGACCTTGCTCGATTGGCAAGGATGGACGCAGCTGTTCTGGGTGCTTGGCGTTCATGGCGTCATTCAGGCCCTCGAGGGTTTCGTGATCACCCCGAAGATCATGGGCGACACCGTGGGCATTTCCGCCATTGCGGTTCTGCTCGCCTTGCTCGTGGGCGCCGAGTTGCTCGGCTTCGCCGGTGTCCTGCTGGCGGTACCGGCAGCCGCGGTGTTGAAGATCCTCCTGCAACGTCTCGCCGCAGGCTACCGACGGTCGAGCTTTTACACGCGTGAAGACGACGAGGGCGTACTCATGGAAGAGGCTTCCGAGCCGCAAGCTCCGCCAGGTCCAGGGTAGTCACCAACTGCGTCCCGTCGACGCGAGCTCGAGCCGAACGAAGCACTTCGAACCATGGGCTCTCGATTCCCTCTGGCGGGTTGGCAGCCCAGGCTCGAACGAGCTCTGCCTGTCGGAGCGCGAGATCGGCGCTCATCGCTTCCACGATCACCTCGACCGTCGGCGTAGAACCTTCTTTGGCGGAAAACGCGATGGTCCGAATCCCCTCGAGGACCGACGGATCCGATCGGAACACGGGTACTCGCTCGAGCGCGGTCTTCCAATGGGGTGGCGGGTCCAGGACGGCGGCGAGCGCCGCGTCCTCTCGCACCCGCGGCCAGAGCTCGGCGATCTGCTTCTGCTCTTCGAGTGCCGGAAGCCGTTGGTCGCGCACCGCCATCGCTTCCGCCACGGTGCTGACGGCTCCCGTGACCACCGTATCTGGGTCCACCAACGCGATGGCACTGCGGCGATCTGCGCTCGCGAGAAGCGGGCCGGAAGGCGCGTCCAAGCGCACGATCGATCCACCACGTTCGCCGACGATCCGTCGATGACAATCTGCCAGAGTGTTTGCATCCACCGTCCGCCCCTCGAGCGAGAGACCGAATCCTTCGAAGGGCGCGCTTTCGGAGCCGCGCACCCAAAGGACGATTTCGCGCAAGTCCCGCATGGGGTCGAGTCCGCAACTGAGCTCAATCTCGCTGAGTTGTTCGTCGTCGATGAACCAATTCAGCAGTGCACTGGCGGATGCGCTGCGGGCGATCGCCGAGGGATCGATCGCGATGAGGATGCGCGCGGTGCTCGGGACCTGGCGAAGGGTCCGGGATGCGCGCAGCGTCTTGCCCCGATCGATGGTCACGTAGATCGCCGCAACGGCCAGGATCGAGATCGCGAAGGCGATACGGATCGAACGTGACACGGACCCAGGGTAGGAAGAACTTTTCCCCGAGCAAGCCCACGTGCTAACGCGTGCCCCATGGGATGGCGTCGAATGCGGCTCCGCAATGCCGAGGTCCTCGCTCGCTGCGATGAGAGCGGTCAGCTCGTGCAGACCGATGGCCGTGTCGAGATTCGCTACAAGCCCAACGATGGTCGCGCGTACTTCGCGGCGGCCTCCAATCTCCGACCTGCCTCCAACACGAGCGTCGAGGCAGACTCCTTCTGTGGGCCCGGCGAAGCGGTCAAGAAGGGATCGAAAACCAGTAGGAAGAAGGCGAACGGTTCGGCGCCCGAGACACCCGAGGGGGATGAAATTCTCGCGTACGCAGACGGTGCGTGCAGCGGCAACCCCGGTCCTGCAGGCCTCGGAGTCGTCGCGTTGTTTGGTGATCAGAAGCGCGAGCTGAGCGAATACATCGGCGAGGCGACGAACAACATTGCCGAGTTAACCGCCATCCTTCGTGCCGTCGAGCTCGCCACCGAGCTCCGCAAGCCGCTGCGCCTATACACGGACTCGCAATACTCGATCGGGGTGCTCACGCAGGGTTGGAAGGCGAAGGCGAACAAGGAGCTCGTAGCAGAGGTCCGGGATGCGATCGCGCGCCACGCGGATTCCGAGCTTTTTCACGTTCGCGGTCACGAGGGTGTGAAGCTCAACGAGGAAGCCGACGAGCTTGCCGTACGGGCCGTGCAGAACCGCGCCTCTACCGGCTGGACCGCGCCCTGAATCGCTGCGCCGCCTCGCGAAGCGTCACGAGTCGGTAGCCTGCACCGCGTATGACTTTCACTGCGGCGCTCAGAGCTTCGAGCTTCGCCGCTGCGCTTCGGCCGAGATCGGGGCGGTGGGGAGCAAGCGCGTCGAGACCGTCGCCGTCCCGATCTGCAACGTCGAACCCGTGGAGCTCGAGGTTGATGTGCTCCCGACCGAGCATCTGCCGGGTGAGGGCGACCGCCACCCGCCGTCCGCCGAGTACCAGAGAGGTCCCGATGTAGGGCAATTGAAGTCGCGTCACTCCGATCGGTAGCTCGAGAAGTCCTTCGCCACGGCGCCAGTACGGTCTTCCGACCCGATACGGAGACCGCGGAGCACGGAGCACTGCAGGCGTGTCGAGGATGCTCGCGCTCCGTGTGCCCCGGAGCCTGATGGCCGCCAGGGAGACCGCCTTCGCGGCGTAGTAGCTCGCACAGGGAAACACGCTCGAGTCGTACTCGATCGAGGTCCCCTCGAGCACTTCAAAGAGCGCATCGTTCACGGTGTACCCGGGTGCACGAAATCCGACCGGCCGTTCCCCGCAAATCCTTTCGATGG
>CBDUCC010000271.1:0-5658 GCA_965365555.1 uncultured Myxococcales bacterium
ACCGCATCGGGAAGGATATCAGCCTCTCCAATACGACGATCTTTATGGCACAGGACCGTACCACGGTGGAAGAAGCGTACCCAGGCGATATCATAGGGATACACAATCACGGAACGATAAAGATAGGGGACACCTTCACCAGCAGGGAGCCTCCGCCATCGAGCGCTACTTCGTCGAGCACGATGCGCCCGTGCAGCCGTGCCGCGCGCGCGAGCACTGCCCGGTACCTCTGCTGCGGGCCGAGGCGTCGCTGCAGAACGCGGCCTTCCTCGCTCAGCGCGAACCAGATCGTTCCTGTGCCGACGCCGCCAGGCCTGGCCCGCGAATGGGGTTTGGCAGGTGGGAGGGTGTAACGCCCAGCCTCGTTCTTTCGCGAATCCGGGTCGAAATGAACGGTCGCGCTCGAGTCGACCACCGGCACGGCGATCACTTTTGCAGCCTCTTTCGATAGCGAGCCCCACCCGTCGTAGTTCTTGGTTTCGGGGTCGACCACGGTGGGCGGACCCGTCACGATGAAGACGTGGCCGGTATCCCGCGGCTTCGGGCGGTCTTCGTCGGAGGGCTTGGTGTAGCGCCCCATCGAATAGGCGCCGATGTCGCCCGCTCGCAGGTCTTCGAAGCTCGACACCGGCTCAAAACCCGTTGCAGGTGCCTCCTCACTTCGTAGGTGATTGGTCACCACGAACGCGCGCGACCAGGGACGTCGGCTCTCCCGAAGCGCGAAATCGTCCGAATAGACTCGATTGTAGGCCTCCCGGCTCCGCTGGGCCTGGAGGACCGCCTCGTGAAGCGGAGACACCGTGTTGAGCACGAAGCTCAGCCAACCCGAGCAGTCCGTCGAGGAGAGCAGTGAGTACGCGTCGCTCGCCTCGAGCTGGACCTGAGGTTCGCCGAGCCGCTTTCGGGGTCCGAGGAGGCGTTGATGGCTGTAGCTATTGCTCGGCGGCGGCGTTGCGGACTCGTCTTCGAGGGCCTCGATCACGGCGGTCGAAAGGCGGAGCAGGTCTTCGGAGAGCTGCGAGGAAGCGTCGACCTTGGCGCTGCGCCGCTCCTCCACCATCGTCGCCGGCCGCTGGGACGACGTCCCGCAGGCTGCAATGAAGCAGAGCATCCACAGATGCGACTTTGACAGCACGATTCCTTCCCTGATCCCCGAGGTTTCACCGGCAACGGCAACCGATGAAGGATCAGGTTAGTCGTTCTGGGCGGCGCGCACCAAATCCCTGGCGCTGCTCATCCGAACAGCGTTCGTGCCGAGTTAGGTGCTCGGACCGGAGGGCTCGTCCCCCTCGCCGGGGCAGAAGGTGCTCGGACCGGAGGGCTCGTCCCCCTCGCCGGGGCAGAAGGTGCTCGGGCCGGAGGGCTCATCTCCCTCGCCAGGGCAGAACGCACCGGTCGCGTCGAGTTCTACGGAGGCCTCTGCGGTTCCGACCGCCGCGAATGCGAAGACGGCGGTGAGGGCGAGGGCGCGAATGAAGGTCTTTGCCAGCATCCCCCCATTGTAGGGCAGGTTTTCGTGTCCACAAGCGCGCCGTTGCGCAGGCGCGCGCCCCGTTCTCCAGGTCGACTGTCCTCGACGCCACGAGACCTGTTGACGGCGCTGCCGGGTCTCGATACTCACGTCCACGGGCGGCCACGCGACGCGCCGGCGGCGCCCAGCAAGATTGGAGAACCGGACCTATGCTCACCGACCAACGAACCCTGGCGTCCACGGCGGCGCTATTCGCCGTGGCGGCCCTTTCCTGCAGCTCGACACCTCCGCCGACCGCATCAGAACCCGAGATGTCGGCGGGCGCAGAGCAGTCCGGCAGTGCACCCAACGACGGGTTCGCTGGCACGATCGAGCTCGACGTCCGCGATTCGGTGCCCGATTGGACGCCCTACGAGCTCAAGAGGGCGCCCGAAGGGGCGCCGAACGTGCTGTTCGTTCTGTATGACGACACCGGCCTCGGTGCCTGGTCCCCGTATGGCGGGCGTATCCACATGCCCACGCTCGACAAGCACGCCGCCAACGGCATCACCTACACCCAGTGGCACACGACCGCGCTGTGCTCGCCCACGCGCTCGACGTTGCTCACCGGTCGCAACCACCACCTCAACGGCATGGCCTCGATCACCGAGACGGCCGATGGCTTCCCAGGCGCGAACGGCCGTCTGCCACCACAGGTCACGACCATTGCCGAGGTGCTGCAGGAGAACGGCTGGAGCACGTTCTGGCTCGGCAAAGACCACAACGTGCCCGAGCAGGATATTGCGCCGGGCGGCAGCCGGTCTGAATGGCCCACGCAGCAGGGCTTCGATCGCTTTTACGGATTCCTGGGCGGTGAGACCAACCAATGGTACCCGGACCTGGTCGAAGACAATCGCTTCATCGAGGCTCCCTACGGACCGGAAGAGGGCTATCACCTCTCCAAGGACCTAGCCGACAAGGCGATCCAGATGCTGCGCGATCAGCAGGCGACCAATCCTTCGAAGCCTTGGTACATGTGGTTTAACCCCGGCGCCAATCATGCGCCGCACCAAGCCCCCAAAGACTACATCGCCAAGTACAAGGGGAAGTTCGACGACGGGTACGATGCGTACCGCAGCTGGGTCGTCGAGCGGATGGTCGACCGCGGCATTCTGCCTCCCGGCACCGACATCACGGAGCTCAATCCGATGCCCGAGGATCAAGCCAATCCGGCGGACTACGTTCGACCCTGGGATTCGCTCAACGCCAAGGAAAAGAAGCTATTCTCACGGATGGCCGAGGTCTACGCCGGCTTCTCGGAGTACACCGACGCGCAGGTCGGGCGTGTCATCGACTACCTCGAGACGACGAAGCAACTCGAGAACACGATCGTCATCTACGCGGCCGACAACGGCGCTTCCGGAGAGGGCACGCCGAACGGCTCCGTGAACGAAAACAAGTTCTTCAACGGCTACCCCGATGATCTCGAAGAGAACCTCAAGTACATGGACGTGCTGGGTGGCCCAGAGACGTACAATCACTTCCCGACCGGTTGGGCCGCGGCCTTTTCCGCGCCGTTCAAGATGTTCAAGCGCTACTCGCAGTACGCCGGTGGCACCAACGATCCGCTCGTGATCTCCTGGCCCGCAGGGATCAAAGCGCGCGGTGAAGTACGTCATCAGTACCATCACTCGGTCGACATCGTCCCCACCATCTTGGAGGTCCTTGGTCTCGAGATGCCCAAGGTGAGAAACGGTGTCGAGCAGTATCCGCTCTCGGGCGTCTCGATGGCGTACACGTTCGACGCGGAGCCTGATGCACCGACCAAGAAAGAAGTGCAGTACTTCGCGATGCTCGGCACTCGAGGGATTTGGAAGGATGGTTGGAAGGCGGCCGCCGTGCATGCGCCGATCAGCGGCAAGGGGCACTTCGACCAGGACGCCTGGGAGCTCTACCACGTCGCCGAAGATCGCTCCGAGTCGAAGAACCTCGCACAGGAGCGACCGGAGAAGCTCAAGGAGCTGATCGACGCATGGTTCGTGCAAGCCAAAGAGAACAAGGTGCTCCCCTTGGATGATCGCTCCGCGGCAGAGCTGCTGACGATCGAGCGCCCCTCGCAGGAGCCCCCGCGAGATCGCTACGTCTACTACCCGAACACCGCGCCGGTTCCCGAGGCCGTGGCGGTGAACGTTCGGGGCCGTTCGTACAAGATCCTCGCCAACGTCGAGATCAGCGACAAGAACGCCTCCGGCGTGATCTTTGCCCACGGCTCGCGCTTCGGTGGCCATGCGCTCTTCATCAGGAATCGGCGACTCCATTACGTGTACAACTTCCTCGGGATCAAACCCGAGCAGGTGTTCAAGTCCTCGGTGCCGCTCAAGCCTGGCAAGTACACGCTGGGAATGGAGTTCGTTCGTGAGGACAAGGGCGAGTACGGCGAATCGCTCGGCACGACCAAGCTCTACATCGACGAGAAGGTCGTCGCCCAGGGGCCCATGAAGACCCAGCCGGCGAAGTTTACGCTCTCGGGCGACGGGCTTTGTATCGGCTACGACAGCGGCGATGCCGTGAGCTCGCTCTACAAGACCCCCGGTGAGTTCAAAGGTGGCACGATCGACGCGGTCGGCGTCACCGTCGAAGGCACCCCGTACATCGACCTCGAAGCCGAGGCCAAGCGCATCATGATGACCCAGTAGTCGAAGCGTTTGCGGTCTTCCGCTTGGCCGCCGACATGCCCGCCTGCCGACCGAAAAAGGTCGCATCGGCCACCGACATCCCGCTCGCGTAGCCTTTCGAGGTTCGCGGGATTCCGGCGGCGGTTCGGCCGGCCGCGTAGAGCCCCGGGATGACCTTCCGGCCGGGCGTGACGACTTCGCCGGTCGGCAAGGTGTCGAGGCCGCCGAGCGTGAACACGGCCGGCGCGATTCGATCGAGCTCGTAGCTCACCAGGGCGAACGGAGGCTGATCGAGCGGCGCGAGCCACTCCGGGGCCTTGTGAAAGAGCAGGTCGGCGCCCCGAGCGGCGTGGTGGTTGTAAAGCGCCACCGTCGCCTGGAGGGCGCCATCGGGCAGTCCGCCCTCGGCTTCGACCTCGGCCACGCTCTCGCCGGTCGCGACGACCTCGGTGTGAAGCACGTAGCGGGGCCGGGCGAAGTGCGCCTCGTCGATGAACATGAAGATGCGCCCGCCGGGCTGCACCGAGGCATAGTGGCCGATGCGTCCGAGGTACGCGTCCTCGTTCACGAAGCGTTGCCCCTTGTCGTTCACGAAGATGCCGAAGGTCAGACTTTCGGGCGGGTAGTGCGCGATGCTGATGAACGCTTCGCCCATGTGGATGGCGTGCCCGCCGGCAGCAACGCCCATGAGGATTCCATCGCCGAGGTCATAAGGGTTCCCGTGCCGCGTGCAGAAGCTCTGTTCGTGCGGGATGTGCTGCCGGGTCATCGCCTCGTTCATGATGAAACCGCCCATCGCGAGCACGACCCCACGACGGGCCTCGATGAAGAGCTCTTCCTCGCCGGCTTGGACGACGCCGCCACGCACCGCGCCGCTGTCGTCCTGCACCAGGCCAACGAGGCGCGCGTCGCAGCGGATCTCCGCGCCGGCTTCTTCGACCCGCTTCATCAAGATGGTCATGAGCGTCACGCCGCCCCGGTGTCCGGAGTCGGCCGGCAGATGCCCTCGCGGCACGGGCGCACAGCTCTCATTGAAGGGGTAGGTCTTCTCGTTTCCGGTGTATTGAAGCGAGTCCCCCGTCAGCGCGACCACGTCACGGCCGGCAAAGAAGCCACGCTTGTATGGAACGCCGATGCTCTCGGCCCAATCGAAGTGCTCCGCGGCGCCCTCGGCGAAAAGCCTCACCCGTGCCTCGTCCGCATGGGAACCGAAGCACTCCATCAGGTAGGTGAAGAAGTTCTCGGTGCTGTCCTCGAATCCGAGCTCGCGTTGGAGGCGCGTCCCGCCACTGCCGCCGAGGTACATCTCGCAGGCCGACATCATCGTCGAGCCGCCACCTCCGCTCGCCCGCTCGAGCACGATCACCTCGGCGCCGAGCCTTCTCGCTTCGAGCGCAGCGCTCGCTCCGGCGCCTCCGAAGCCCCCGACCAGCACGTCCGTGCTCTCGTCGAAGCGCTTCACCTGCTCGTAGGGGTAGATCCGCTCCATCGCCCCCGCGGTTCAGTTCCCGAGCTCCACGGTTCGCATCGCGT
>CBDUCC010000272.1:0-5649 GCA_965365555.1 uncultured Myxococcales bacterium
CCGCCAGTGCATCTCGTCCTGCACGACGTGGCGGGTCCGATCGGTGCGGAGTGGGCGATCCACAGTCCGGTCAAGATCAAATCGATCACGATCACCAACACGCTTCTCGACGTCGCCCATTTTACTCCGCCGTTTCCGATGTGGACGTTTCGAGCGCCGGTGCTGCGGCACCTGGCCTTTTCGACGATGAACGTTCCGACCATGCTGAGGCTCTTTCGATACAGTGGCGTCAAGAACCCGGAGACCGTCGATGAGGACGTTCTCGCGGCCTACATCTACCTTCTCCAGAACAACGGTGGGCATCGAAGCTTTTTGCGAATCATGGAAGGCTTCGATCTCTCGGAAGAGCATCGGGACTTCCTGCGGGACGGGCTCCTTGCGATCGACAAGCCCATGCAGCTCGTATGGGGGGAGCAAGAGATCGCGATTCCGAAAGCTCAGCTCCACTACATCAAGCAGGTGTTCCCGCTTCGCGCGACGCACATGGTAGACGCCCGCCATTTCCTTCAAGAGGAGCATCCCGCCGTCATCTCGGCTCATATCGCGGCTTTCGCGAAGGAGATTGCCGAGGAGCCAAAACGCGCTACAAACGCGCCGGATTAGCCCCGCAAAACGGCCTCGTCGCCGCGGGAGACGAGACTTCAGAAAGAGGAGCCACATGGCTGTCGAACGGACCCTCAGCATCATCAAGCCCGACGCGGTCGAGCAGAACAACATCGGCAACATTCTCGCCATGATTCAGGGCGCAGGCCTCAAGATCCTCGGCATGCGAATGCTGCACCTGACCCGTGCCCAGGCAGAGGGTTTCTACGAGGTCCACAAGGAGCGACCTTTCTTCGGCGAGCTCGTCGAGTTCATGACCCGCGGGCCGGTCGTGGTAAGCGCGCTGGAGGGCGAAGATGCCGTGGCGCGCTATCGCGCACTCATGGGAGCCACCAACCCGGACGACGCCGACGAGGGCACCATTCGCAAGGCATACGGCACGGACGTTGGCGAGAACGCGTGTCACGGTTCCGATAGCGTCGAAAACGGCAAGCTCGAAGTCGGGTACTTCTTTCCCGAATATCTGCTCAAGTAACGATGGGGAGCACGGCCGAAAGCGAGCTACGCCGACTCGTCGAGGAGGCATTCGAAGATCGGGGCAAGCTCGAAGACGCTGAGTACAGAAGCGCCGTCGAGCAGACCATCGAGCTCCTCGACAAAGGCAAGCTTCGCGTAGCGACTCGCGCCGAGGATGGCGAGTGGACCGTTCATGCGTGGACGAAGCAGGCGATTCTGCTCTACTTCGGAATCCGCGGGATGGAGCGCGTCGAGGTCGGTGCCTACGAGTACCACGACAAGATTCCTCTGAAAAAGCAGCTAGACGAGCAGGGGGTTCGCGTCGTGCCACCCGGCACCGTTCGGTATGGCGCGCATATGGAGCCTGGCAGCATTCTGATGCCCGGATACGTCAACATCGGCGCCTATGTGGGCGCCGGCACGATGGTAGACACCTGGGCGACGGTCGGATCGTGCGCCCAAATCGGCAAGGGCGTGCACCTTTCCGGTGGTGTAGGGATCGGCGGCGTTCTCGAACCACCGGGCGCGACACCCGTGATCATCGAGGATGGAGCGTTTCTCGGTTCGCGCAGCATCGTCGTCGAGGGCTCGCGCATCGGCGAAGAAGCGGTGCTCGGCGCAAACGTCGTCATCACGTCGAGTACGAAGATCATCGACGTGACGGGCAGCGAGCCTGTCGAGATGCGGGGTTACGTGCCTCCACGATCCGTCGTCATCCCAGGGACGCGCACCAAGCAGTTCCCTGCGGGCGAGTATCAAATCCCGGTGGCCTTGATCATCGGCGAGCGCAAAGAGAGCACCGACAAGAAGGTGACTCTCAACGACGCCCTCCGTGACTTCGGCGTTTCGGTCTAGCGCCGGCGGCTTCTTGCCCTGCTTGACAGCCTTCGCGGCCGACACACCTTGACGCCCATGGATCGACCCGGTACCGCCGCCGTGCTTTCGTTCGTTCTTCCTGGGCTCGGGCAGTTCTACAACGGGAAGTTTTTCCGGGGCCTGGTCTGGCTCGTGATCACGCCCGGACTGTGGATCGGCACCGGCGGTTTTCTCGGATGGGTCTGCCACCTCGTTTCTTCGTACACGGCCTATAGCTGGGCACGAGATAACGGTGCTGAGTAGGTCGGTCTCAGGAGGAGCGAAACGCGCCCCGTTGCGTCTCTCCCGCTTTCCTGGCACCTGCTACCGGTCGTGAAGCTTTCTCCGGACCGCCTGGCGCCACCGTCCCATCCGGTCGCGCGCCTCCCTCAAGAGTGGGTCGCTCAGGTGAAGGCCTGGGACGAGCCCGCGTACCGGGGACAGCAGATCTTCGACTGGATTCATCGTCAGGGGGTACTGGACCCGTCGGAGATGACGAACATCCCGAAGCGGCTCAGGACGCGGCTCGAGGAGGAAGGGCTCGGCTGGCCGATCGAGGTGACGTCGAGGCACCGCTCGGACGACGGTACGAGCAAGCTCTTGGTCGGGATGCCCGATGGCGAGTGCGTCGAGACGGTCTTGATTCCCCAGCTCGGCGATGATCGACTCGTCACGCAGTGCATCTCGAGCCAGGTGGGCTGCGCGATGGGCTGCGTGTTCTGCGCCTCCGGCGTCGCCGGTCTCAAGCGCCAAATGAGCGATGCGGAGATCGTCGCTCAGGTGCTGCTCGGACGCCGCGAGCTCGGCCCCGACCGTCGGGTCCGCAACGTCGTCTTCATGGGCATGGGGGAGCCACTCCACAACTACGACGCCGTCGCGCGAGCGCTCGTGCTCATCACACACCCCGAGGGCCTCGATCTCTCGAAGCGTCGTGTCACCGTCTCGACCAGCGGGCTCGTCAAGCGGATGGAGCGGCTGGGCAGCGACTTCGATGGTCAGGTGCAGTTGGCGGTTTCGCTCCATGCCGTGCGCGACGCGGACCGGAGTACGATCATGCCCGTCAACCGCAAGCACGACCTCTCGGAGCTCACCGCCGCGCTCCGCCGCTACCCTCTATCGAAGCGACAGCGGATCACCATCGAGTACACCCTCATCAAAGGGGTCAACGATGCGCCTCGGGATGCCAAAGAGATGGTCGAGCTGCTTCGTGGCATTCCGGTTAAGGTGAACCTCATCCCGATGAACCCGATTAGCGCCTCGCCGCTCCGCGCGCCCGACACGGCTCACGTGACTCGCTTCCAGGACGAGCTCACCCGACGCGGGCTTTCCGTGTTCGTGCGAAAGACTCGCGGAGATGACGTTGCCGCCGCATGCGGCCAGCTCGCGTTTCACGGCGAGTCCCGACGAACCCGACTTCCGCTCAGCTAGAGACTGCCGCGCGCACGGAGCGCCGCCATGATGTCCGGGCGCTCCTTGTCCATGTCCGCCGGGGTCTTGATCGGCTGAAAGCGCGCATCGGGCCCGTGCCGCTCCACCCGGAGGAAGGCCGAGTCGATGAACGAGGTGAGCTCACCGACGAGGCGCTCGAACTGCACGGCGGGCTTGCCATCGACCGTCTTTTCGACGGCGAACCAGGTGAGTGGGAAGTCCGCATCGATCGCCTGCGCGTCGAGGACGAAGGTGTTGGTGTTGAAGACGGGTATCCGTTCTTGATCGAAGTCTTCGGGGAACCGGAATGCTTCCACGATCTGCGCCCGCCCGTCCACGCGCGCAGGCGCGCCTCCCTTGTCACCGGGCTCCTTCGGCGCCATCTCTGCGGTCAGCGCAGCGCCTCCCTCGATGTGCGCACCGATCACGGCCGGGTCGAGCGTCGCTGTCAGATTGTCCACGTTCGACATCATCAAGGTCTTGCCGCCCGCCTCGCGGAATCGCGCGAGAACACCCGATCGGCGTAACGCGAAGCTGAGATCGCCGTGACCGGGCGCATGGGGTGAGAGCTTGCCCTCGGCGTCGTAGAAGAGCTCCCCGTCCGGAGTGACGCGGAGCGAGATGAACTGCGGAAAGCTCACGATGGGGCAGCGCTCGGTGCTGAGCGGGGCGGCCATCTTCTCGATCGCCTCGTGGGTCGCAAAGCTCGTCATCAGGTAGACCGGAATCGTCGCGTCAGCGCGCTCCGCCACGGCCTGGATGTCTTTGAGCTTCATCTCCAGGAAAGACATTCCGTCGGCGACTTCGACGGCGGCCTTCACGACGCCACCGAATCGGGTTGCCATCCCGCCTGCGAGAATGATGGCCGCTACCTCGCCGCGCCGCATCGCCGCCTCACCGCGTTCCGCAAGGGCCCGGCGCACATCGCCCCCAAGGGGGGGCAGGGCACGCAGATCACCCTGGTCGGGAGGCTCGACCGTTCCCCGAATCCGGTTCTGATCCGGGCCCACTCGACCCTCGGCAAGCCGTTTTCTCAGCGATTCGAAGGGTATGTCCTCGAAGCCGTAGCGTTGAAGAAGTTCGCGGGTTGCAGCGTCGATGTCCTGTGAGCTCATTCGAACGGACGCAAACCAAGCACTTTCTCGTCGCTCTGTCGAGCGGGCCGCGCCCGCTCCCAAGCCAGGGGGTGACGGCGAGCGGTGCTGCGCCTACAACTCTGGGGAGGACGTATGTTTAGTTACCCCCCGCCATGGCCGCTCTTCGCTACGCTAGTTGCGTTGCTGATGCCGCTGTCCGCTGCGGCCGACTACGAGGGCGAATCGGGGTACGGCAGCGATTCTGACGAATCGGTGTACGACGTGTCCCATAGCGGCTACCCGGGCCACGCGGACAGCGGGAGCAGCGTCGAGGCCGCCACGGTCGAGGCCGACACGGGTGACTACGTGGTGATCGAGGTCGAGCAGGGTGTCGCCGAGGAGGTGGACGGTGAGACCGTGATCGTCGTCCAAGAGCCCGAGCCGGTGGCCGCGAGCGCCGAGGCTCCGCCCCCCACACCCAAGAACGTGGCAGTCCCTCAGCCCACGTTCGCCTGCGCGAACGGTATCTGGGTCGACGGGCATTGGTCCTATTCGCAGGGAGGCTACGTCTGGGTCGACGGTCATTGCGTCGTCGAGCGGGTCGACTACGTGTTCGTGCATCCGCGCTGGGACTACTACGCCAGTGTCTGGTGGTTCGTGCCGGGCTATTTCCGGCCATGTGGCGTTTGGGTCCGTTACGGCTATCACCGGCCTCTGTATTGGTTCCCGCCGTATTACCGCCCCTACTATCATGCGCATCGCGGCGTGCCGGTGTATCGCGGCGTCCCATACCGACACACTGCTGCCCGAACGGCGCCCCGGCCGGAGGGTCGGGTTCCGGCCTCTGCCGTGCAGAGGCCCGGCTACGGACGCGCGTCGACGGTGAGCCGGAGTACGCCCGTGCGAGGCGGAAGCGTTGCGCGAACTTCCACGCGGACGGCCACCGTAGGCCGCGCCGCGCCGACCCGCTCGGGGACCGTGGTCCGCGCAACACCGACCCGCTCGGGGACCGTGGTCCGCGCGACACCGACCCGCTCGGGGAGCGTGGTCCGCGCGGCACCGACCCGCTCGACGACGAGTCGGAGCGGCACCACGATCGATCGTGGAAGCTACGGCGGCCGATCCCGAGTTTCGACGATTGGTCGACCCGTCCGCACCTCGAGCGGATCGTCGACGGTCCGCCGCCCGGCGCTGGACAGCCCGCGGTCCGGGAGCTTCAGCCGGCCGAGCA
>CBDUCC010000273.1:0-5636 GCA_965365555.1 uncultured Myxococcales bacterium
CGCGGGCGAGCCGTCCGAGGTGGCCGCTCAAGTCCTGCGTGCCCTCGATCGGGGCACACCCGTCGTGTACTCCCCGTCGCCTTGGCGCCTCATCATGGCGGTCATCCGTGCCTTGCCCCGGGCCGTGATGCGCCGGGTGGGCTTCTAGCGTTTCGATTTCGCTTCGATGAAGCTCTTGATGTCTGGCCGGGTTGCGCGGTAGGCCGCGATCAGGTGCAAGACGGCGCTGGCAAGACTCACCACCACCACGCCGCCGATGATCTCGGCGAGCCCGGCTCCCGCGCTTTCGAGCACTGCGACTGGGAAGGTCAGCTTGATGTGTTGAGCCAGGGTCGCTGTGTACGCTGCGATCCAAATCAGCTTCGCGGCGACGGCTTGCTTGATCCACCACTGAGCGAGTTGTCGCCGCCAGCTCAGAAGAAAGCTTCCGATCAGCACCAAGGCGGAGACGACCACGTTCGCGGCCGCCATCGGCCGTCGATAGGGGTTGGTCACCTGCGCTTCGAGGAGCTCGACTTCGAGCTCGGGAACGTCGGAGCCCGGGGCGTATAGCTCGCGTAGGTCCTCCGGTACGCTTGTCAGGGCCAGGTCGTAGGAGCCTCGGAGCACCCCTGCGATCCCCAACATCGTGAGCAGCGTGGACACCAAAAGCGTCGTGATCACGAGCTTTCTGTCGTTTGATTCGCTTGCCATCCGCCCTAGGGATCGTTGTAACCTGGCCTGCGCGGCCGATCGACCCCAAATCGCGAGAACGAATGAAGGCTCCGAACCCCAGTCGCCCGGGCGTATTCGCCGACTACCTAGAGCGCGACGACTTCAGCGCCGATCGCATTCGATGGCTGATCACACTGCGCTGGGTGGCGATGGCTGGCGTGCTCGTCGCGACGGCGTTCGTCGTGGCCGGATACTTCCCCGGGGTGGCATGGCCGGTCTTTGTCGCCGTCTTCGTCGCTGGGAGCGCCTACAACATCATCTTGTTGCGGCGGTCTCCCGGCCCGGGATCCGGAAAGCGTGCCGCCGTTTCGCAGGCCTTGGTGGACCTGGTCCTGCTCACCATCGTGCTCTGGGCTGCAGGTGGGATCTCATCTCCCTTCATCGGCTTTTACGTGTTTCATCTCGCTCTGATCGCCATTCTCGGTGGTCCTGGCGCAACGTTGATCGCGACCGCTGCAGCGTTTGCCGGCGCTGGGTTTCTTGCCCTTACCGAATGGGTGCCCGCTTTGAAGATCGGCACCTGGGATCCACCGCCCCCCTGGGACACCATCGGAAACGTCGCGGCGTTTACGGCGACAGCCGTCGCGATTGCGTACGTCGTGCTTCACGCCGTCCGCGAGCTCCGTGATCGCGAGCGTGCGCTGGCGACCGCACGCGACCAAGCCGAGCTCGAGTATCAGGTGCTCTCGAATACGCTCGACGAGCTCGAGGCGGGGCTGGAGCTGGTCTCGGCCGAAGGTCAGATCGAGTGGCGAAACCGGCTCGCCGAGAAATTGGCTCCCGGTCCGAACGCGAACGGGATTTGGGAGTGCCCCGTCGCCGTCCGTCGATGCGAGACGCAGCCGGCGGGACTTTGCCCGGTTTGGCGAGCACGTGATGAACGCGCCGAAGGCCGATGCCGGTTTGCCGTGGGGGAACAGAGCTACGAGATGCTGTCGTTTCCCCTCGATGCCCCAGACGGCTACCCGGGACGCATCATGAACCTCTACGTCGACCGAACTCAGATCCTCGACGCGGAGCGAAGACTCCTGCACGCCGAGCGCTTGGCGAGCTTGGGTCGAGTGGCGCAGGGTGTCGCGCACGAGCTCAATACACCGCTTGCCACGATCCGCACCCTCGCGGCCGACATGCGGGAAGCGATTCGCGCCCTCGGCGGCGACGAGGCTCTGCAATCCGATCTCGCGGAATCGGCTGCGCTCATTCGCGACGAGACCGGGCGTCTCGGCAGGATCACGCATTCGCTTCTAACCGGCGGCACACTGCCACGGTTGAGACTCGACTCGCGGGCGCGGCTGCTTCCAATCGTAGAGCGAGCTCGGGCACTGGTCTTTGCGGGGGCACGCGCGGGTGGTCCGGAGCTTCACATTTCGGAGACCGTCGAGGGTCTGGCGGTCGCGGTCGATCCCGACCGACTCCTGCAGGTTCTGGTCAACCTTCTGCAGAACGCGGTCGATGCGAATCGCGAAGTTGGTGGCACTTCCGTCTGGGTCTCGGCGTCGCGCGTCGGGCCTGCCGTCGAGATCGCCGTCCAGGACGAGGGCCCCGGAATTCACCAGGACATCGAAGGGCGGCTGTTCGAGCCCTTTGCGACCACGAAGCCTCCGGGAGAAGGCACAGGCCTCGGTCTCTACGCGTCGTACATGTTGGTCCAGACCATGGGCGGTGATCTCAGCATCGAGAATCATCGGTCCGGTGGCGCCTGTGCGCGGGTGAGACTGCCCCTCGGGTCGGAGACGCTTGCAAATGCGGCAGGGGTGCAACATCGTGCCCCTCACGCATGAACGGTAGCGTACTGATCATCGATGATGACGCGGCGTTTCGCTTTGCCATGGCAAAGGCGCTTCGCCGTAGCGGCTATTCGGTCTCCGAGGCGAGCAGTGGCGAACAAGCCGTGGGCGTTCTGTCGGACGGGTCCCCTCCGGATGTTGCATTGCTCGATCTGAAGATGAAGGGGATCGACGGGCTCGAGGTGCTGCGGCGCTGCGGAACGATTCCGACCAGTGTCATCGTATTGACCGGTCACGGCACCGTGAAGGCGGCGGTGGAAGCAATGCGCCTCGGAGCGTTTTCGTTTCTCGAGAAGCCGGTCGATGCAGATGTGCTCAAACCCTTGCTTCGCCAAGCTCTGGTCGAGCGCGGGCGAACAATGCCGGGCGAGGGTGGTCAGGCAACCCCGCTCATCGGGGTCAGCTCCATGATGGAGGAGATCCGAGACTTCGTCCGGACAGTCGCCCCCACCGTTGAGACAGTGCTCGTGTTCGGGGAGACGGGGACCGGTAAGGAGGTCGTGGCACGCCAGATTCATGCGCTGAGTCCGCGACACGATCGACCCTTCGTGGCGATGAATGCCGCTTGTGTGCCGAGAGAGCTGTTCGAGAGCGAGCTCTTCGGTCACAAACGTGGCGCGTTCACCGGGGCCCAGCATGATCGTCTGGGCCTGTTTCGGGAGGCTGATGGCGGAACCCTATTCATCGACGAGCTGGCGGAGCTGCCTCTCGAGAGTCAGGCCAAGCTTCTTCGCGCGATCGAAACCAAGGCGATTCGCCCGGTAGGGGAGTCCGGTGAGGTCGATGTCGATGTGCGTATCGTCGCAGCGACGAACCGTGACCTTTGGGAGGAGACCCAAGCAGGTCGGTTCCGCGAAGACCTCTACTTTCGGCTTCAAGTGTTCCCAGTACTTCTTCGACCGCTGCGCGAGCGCCCTGAGGATATCGAACCGCTCGCTGCACATTTGCTCGCACGACTAGGGAAGACCGACCTAGAGCTTCCTGCCGAAGCTTTAGCGGCGCTCCGCGAGTACGACTGGCCAGGCAACGTGCGTGAGCTCCTCAACGTGCTTCGGCGGTCGTCTCTCTTCGCGATCTCGGAGGCGATCGATGCAGATCTCATTCGCCGCATGATCGCAGCAAGCGTGTTCGGGAACGCGCGCGAGTCCACGCCGCCACCGCCGCCTGTCGACGGCACCCGGGCGAGTCTCGCCGAAGTCGAACGCGAGCACATCGAGCGAGTCCTTCGGGACATGGAGGGCAACATCACGCGTGCCGCCGCGGCCCTCGGAATCGACCGGCGGACGCTCCAGCGCAAGCTCCGCTCGTACAATCTCGATTAGCGCAACTACGAGGATGGCCTGGTAACGAACTCGAGGCTGAAACGGGTGTGACCGGGAGAGGACTTCACTCGGATGTGCCCGCCGTGTTCCCTCATGATCCGCTCCGAGATGGCAAGGCCGAGTCCGGTCCCGCCTTCTTTGCGGCTATAGTAGGGGTCGAACACTGCCTCCGCTTCGTCCGTGGGGATGCCTTCTCCATTGTCCTCCACGTGGACGTACACCCGTCCGGCTGCTTCTTCGAGAGTCACGAACACCCGGCCACCGCCATTCGGGTGCGCAGCCGACGCAGCATCGATCGCGTTCTGCACAAGGTTGTGAAGCACTTGTATGATCTGCTCCGGATCGATCGCGATGCGCACCTCGTCCTCGGGTAGGCGAACTTGCAGAGCCACCGGTCCCTCACGATGGAGCATCGACGCCTGCTCGATCGTGGCAACGAGGTCAGTGGCTCGCCGCTTGGGGGCTGGAAGTCTTGCGAAGCGGCTGAACTCGTCGATGATTCGCCTGAGCCTCTCGACCTCCTCGAGAATCGTTCGCGTCGAGGCATCGAAGAGCTCGTCGAAGTCGTCACGAGACCGGGCGTGTGCTTTGCGCAGTGTCTCGATCGAGAGCCGAATGGGCGAAAGAGGGTTCTTCAGCTCGTGGGCCAAGCTCTTGGCGATCTCCTGCCAGGCCGCCACACGCGCCGTTTGCCTCAGCTCGGCGCGAGCGTCTCGCAGGTCCCGCGTCATTCGATTGAATGCAGTAGCGGTGGCAGGAAATGCGGCACCCGCATCGTCACGCAACGTAGTATCGAAGTCACCGCGTCCGACCCGCGTGGCCGCGTCCGCAAGCTGGTCGGCAGACGCCTGCAGCCAGCGGTTCAGGTATCCTCCGAAGAGCAGCGCCAGTCCGAGCGCCAGCGCCAGAGCTGCGGCGAGCCAGAGCAACAACGGCGGCCCTCGTCGATCGACCTTCGAGCGCCAAACCAGCATGTCCGCTTGGCTCCCCTGAGAGTCGAGGAGCTCGGCGAGCACTCGATCGTTCTCACGCACTGCATCCGCTACGAAGATCTGCTCCGAATCCAAACTTCGAAGGGTCGAGAGCCGGTGTCCGCCCACGACGTACAGCCCGGTTCCTCCTCGTTCGATCGCGCAGGCCTGCAGGAGCAGCCGTCCGTCGCCGCCGATGCCGGGGTCGAAGACAAACGCGCTCGAGCCGGCCTCGCGCGCTCTGCGGCTGAGCTCGGAGCCCTCAGCGAGGAGCTGCTGTCGGTGGCCGCGGGCGAGGATCTCCCCATCTCCAGGATCGACAGCCCAAAGCACGTCGAACCCGCTTGCGGCCATCGACGCTCTAAACAGCCGATCATAGTCGAGCTGGCCGTTGGCCGTCCCGGCCCGTTCCGCGAGTAGTCGGTCCACCACCAAGTCGTCACGGCAGGCGCTTTGCACGGCCTCGCTCCGTCGGGCCTCCAGTCGCTCGAGGCTCCGGCCGGCCAAGCTCGCCTCGGCCGTCGGCGACTCGCGTCCGAAACCGACGACGACGAACCAGACGACCAGAATCAAGGCAACCGGGATGGTCGCCGCAAGCCCGAAAAGAAGCGTCGTCCGGGCTGCGAACGGCGTCATGGCGCCGCCATGCCGCCGAGCACTCGTTCTTCACGCGGCGTCTTCGCGTCCTCCCGGGAGGCGCCATCTCCCTCCTCCTCGTATTGCTCCATCAGGAACAGATTCGGGTCTGCCACGTCGGGAGGCCGCGCTACCTCGGTCGGCACGGTTCCGGTCAGGAACACCTCTTCGATCGCATCTTCTTGTCCGGGGGACGCCAAAAGCCC
>CBDUCC010000274.1:0-5632 GCA_965365555.1 uncultured Myxococcales bacterium
CCTTTGATCACGCAGAAGTGATTCGTTTGGATTCTTGGGGAGTATCGAACCGGAAACCTGAGCGCGGTTTCGCTTATAGGAAATCAGATCCGCGCATCGAGCGCTTTGCTTCGATTCCCACCGCCTCCACTACTTTTGCGACCACCGAACGTCGGTGACATGGGGCGGACACGGCACTATGTTCCGCGTGTGATTCGCCGCACGCCTCGGTTGCCGGACCATTGGTTCGGTTTTTGTCTCTGTGTGTGGCTCTTGGTTGCCGCAGCGCCCTCCTCTGCGGTGCAGACCCACGTCATGGATGTCGCCACCATCGTTCCCGATGGGAGCCCGTGGGTGGAGCAGCTTGAGGCCTTCAAGACGTACGTCGAAACCGAGACCGACGGCCGCGTGAAGGTCAATTTGCGATTCAGCCGTATGAACGAGCGCTCGTCGGCTCGGCGCACTGCCGCGGGCAGTATGCAGGCGTTCTATGGATCCGTCGCGGGGATCAGCTCGATCGTTCGCGAGCTGAACGCGCTCGAGGTGCCGTATTTGTTCGACGGCTTCGCGGAAGCCGACGCGGCGCTCGATGATCCGAAGGTTCAGAAGCAGGTCCGGAAGCTGCTCGAGAAGCGCAAGCTGGTCTTCGGATTCTGGGCCGAAAACGGATTCCGCGCGTACTTCAGCCGCCAACCGATCCGTGAGTCAAGTGACATGAAAGGGCTTCGATTCCGTGCCCAGGAGGCGTACGCGCACGTGGCAACCTATCGCGCGTTTGGGGCCAGCCCGGTCACCATGGATGCCACGAATACACTGATGAGCGTGCAGACGGGGGTCGTCGACGGCTTCGACACGACGCCTATCTACGCGATCGCTTCCGGTTGGTATCAAGCGCTCGAAGAAGGCAACCGCAACCTCGTGCTCAGCCGCCACTTCTACCAGCCCGGCCTCATGGCCTACTCGAAGACCTGGTTCGATTCGCTGCCAAAGGACGTTCAGCGAGTCTTGACCAGCGTCCCCCACGACATCGTCCAACAAGGACGGGAACGCATCCGCAGCGTCGAGGGCGTCTCGATCAAGAACCTGAAGCGCTACGGATACGACGTGTACGACCCAACACCGGCCGAGCGCGCGGAGTTCGAGGCCAAGCAAGCAAGCGTTCCGGACGACGTCGCCAACCGCCTCGGACCCAAAGCCAAGGCGCTGCTCAAAGCTGTCCGCGACGCGATTTGAGCTCGGCGATTCAGCGTTTCGCCTTGTGTTGTTGACGGTATTGCTGGGGCGAAACCCCGGCCCAATGCTTGAAGGCACGCGTGAAATCGCCTTGATGTTGGTAGCCCAGACGTTGGGCGATGTCGCTCATCGTCGCATCCGTATACCGGAGCAGCTCTTCGGCGAGCATTCCGCGGGTCTCTTCGAGAATCTTGCGGAACGTCGTGCCCTCGGCCTTCAGTGCTCGCTGGAGGCCACGCAGGCTGATGTGGTTAACCTGAGCGATCTGCTCGGCCCCCAACCACTCGTCGTCCGCGTATGCCTGAAGCATCTGCCGTACCGCGCCCGCGCACGTTTCTGACGGCGCATTCTCCCAAAGAAGGTCTTCTTGAACGGGCCCCTCAGAGCTCCCGGTGAGTGGGACCGCGAGCATCGAGGCAGGAACCAGGAAGCCTGTGTGGGGGTGCGCGAAACGAGGCGTACCCCCGAGCGCTTCCACCGCTTCTGTGCGTGATGCCGAGCCCGCTGAGGTCATCGAGATCTCGCCCGGTGACCAACCCGGGTCTGCGAGACGAACGACCTTGAGCATCAAGCAGAGTGTGTACAGGTTGAGGTGCCACTCCCCTGCTCCGGCGTCGAATCGCAGCTCCAGGCGAAAGGAGAGATCACCCCCAGGGTCGGAAACGAGCGTTGTCCGAAGCCCAGACGTCTGGGTAGGCGTGAGTCGACAGAGCTCGTGGAGCGCCTCGTGTAACGTTGAGGCGCCGAGCAGCGCGCGACCGAAGTCGCCCAGGTCGCTGACCTCGAGGGGCTCGACGGCCGCGAGTGCGATATTCGGCATGCCCAGCTTCTGCGCCGCGAGCTCGCGAAAACGTCCGGTGGCGCGCGCCGGCACGAGCGTCCGCGGATCGTCCAAGCAACGACTCGGTAGACCCGCTCGTTGCACCAAGCGCTTCGAGGGTTCGCCATGCTCGTTCAAGACGCGCGCGAAGGGAAGCAGGTGCCCGCTTCGGAGCTGCGGCATCCGTACCATGCGCGAAGCCTACGTCGCGACCCTGCGTGACGAGCGGCGAATGGCCGCCGTGGCGCGCAATGCTTAATCAAGAGGCCAGCGCGCGCGCATGGGCCGAATCCCTGCGCCGCTGCCTGCGAAACTCGCTCGGCGCTACACCTGACCATCGACGAAAGGCGCGGGTGAAGTCGCCTTGGTGCCGGTATCCGAGGTGGTGAGCGATTTCCGCCATGGATGCGTTGGTGCGTTCCAGAAGATCTCCTGCGATTTCTGCCCGAGAGGTCTCAACGAGACCCGAAAACGTTGTCTTCTCCGCGAGCAGGTGGCGTTGCACGGTGCGCGGGCTTGCCCCGGCTAGATCGGCAACGTCTTCTATCGTGAGCCAGCCGTCGGGCGCGTACTGTCGAATGGTCTCGCGGATCGCGTCGGGATAGTTCGTGGGAGGTGCGGTCGACCACAGTCGCGCGGTGTCGATCTCTTCGCTGGATGCGCGTCGCGCCACCGGGCTTGCGAGCATGGATGCCGGAATGACGAGCCCACTGCAGCTCTGGCCGAAACGGGGGCGCGCGCCCAACTTCTCGATCGCCTCCGTACGCGACGCGGACGCTGCCCCGGCAACCCACACAACGTCGGGCCTCCACGCGGGATCAGCGAGCTGTACGATTTTGGTAAGCAACACGAGGACGTAGAGCGTCATGTGCCATTCACCTTCGCCCGGTTTGATGAGGCGCATCTGACGTATGAGAACGTCTCCGTTCGGAAGCGTCTCGAGTCCGATCTGGAGAGCCGAGCTTTCCGCTGCGACGAGCTCGCAAACACACGACAGACACCTCTGCAAGGTGGGTTCTCGTATGAGCGCGTTCCCAAAATCTCCAAGGTTCTCGACTTCAAGACCTTTCGTCGCTTCGAGCGCAATGTTCGCCCAGCCGGACCTCTGCGCCGCCAGCTCTCGGAACGCGCCCGCCGCATACACGGGGATCAACGCGCTGGGGTCGCTTGTGCACGCCTCGGGTAGGCCGGCCTTCCTGAGCAGGCGCTCCACCGGCTCGCCGTGCGACTCCATCAAGAGCGCAAACGGGATTAGGTGCTTGCTCCGCATCAGCGGTAACGCCGGCATCGGTCGACCTTAGCCGAATACGACACGGCGCTCGACCGCAGAAACGGCGTGTCGTGAATTGCTAAATAGAACCGCCGACCTGTCGCCCATTGCTAAGGGCGTTTCTGCTATTTCGCCAGCTCCACCCGTCGCATCAGGAGTCGAGGAAGACATGGCATACTTCAAGGAATCGAACGCCGTCACTTTGAGCACGCGCGGCGCCAAGAGCCGAAGCGCACTCATGGCTTGCGGGACCCTCCTATCGCTGGCGCTCGCGTTTGGCTGCGCCCCGAAAGAGCAATCGAAGCAGGAGGCCCAAGCCGATACGTCTACGGTCGACACCTCGAAGGCCGTCCCAGCCCCGGCCCCCCAGCAAGACAACTCCTCGGCACGCGATTTCAAGCCGTCGCCTGTGAAGTACGACAAGCGTACGTTGAGGAGCGACTACATGGCAGCGCCGGCCAACGCGTTGGCGATCGGTCGCATCGGCGCCAACAAGGGCAAGCTCATCCTCGCCTGTGGTGCGCTGAACCGAATCATCATCATGGACCCGGACACCGGCCGGGTGATCCGCGAGTACGGCTCCGAGTACGGCGTCGAAGGCCTCGACGATGTCTCCGAGGCGCCCGACGGAACGCTCTACTTCTCGAACATCCCGATCGGCAAGATCGGCTGGATCAAGCCCGACGGCTCGCACGGTCACATCGACGCGAAGCCCTGGATCAACTCCATCGCCGTCACGCGCGACAGCAAGTGGCTGTACTGGGGCACGTGCATCGGAGACGACGAGCTCTGGCGCTACCCACTCGGCGAGGACGGTCTGCCGAGCGGCCCGGCGGAGCTGATCCAGCAGAATCCGGGATGGTCCAACAGCATGGACCCGTCCAGCGACGGGCACATCTACGCGCCTCTGAACATGTACGGCGACATCCGGCGCATCAATCCAGAAACCGGCGAGATCAAGACCGTCTACAGCGACCTCGAGTTCCCGTCCGCATGTGACATCGACGACTCGACCGGGCTGCTCTACTCGACCGAGTTCCACCTCGGTTACATCACGCGCATCGACCTGAAGGAGAAGGACCCGTCGAAAGCGAAACGAATCCTCGCGGTGGTTCCGCCGGCCACGGACAACATCGCGGTGACCGATGTCGTCAACAAGCAGGGCGGCCGTGCCCGAGTCTTCGGCTCGTCGTTCATCGAGGACTGGATCTTCGAGGCCTACGAGAACGGCGACCCACCTCGCACCATCGCAAAAGGCGGAATGCTGCCGACGAGCGTTCAGATCCTCAAGGGAGAGAGCGGCGAGCGAATCTTCACGAAGGACCTCGGAGGCTTCCAGCAGTACTACCCGGCGGAGAATCGCACCGAGCGCGTCGCGCAGGGCAACTTCTGGAACTACGCGCAGGACAAGCAATTCGACCGCGGCCACGTGCGCTACGACCCGAAGAGGATCGACTGGACCAAGACCGGCGACTACTTCCTCACGATCCCCTGGGGCAAGATCATGCAGCCCACCTCCGATGGAGAGCTCCTCGTGGGCGGAAACATGATGGAAAACGAGGGGAACCGCCTGGCGATCGCCGACTCGGTGACGGGTGATGTCAGCCGGACGATCACAGACCTCGAGTACGTCCAGGACGCCATCAAAGTCGGCGACGACATCTACTACGCCGGAGGCGAGTCGAAGAACTGGCCGAAAGCCACCAGCATCATTCGCATCAAGCCGGACGACAGCCAAGAAGTCGTGCTGACAGGCAAGAACTTCAAGGCCTTCGCGCGCAACGATGAGGTGGCCTTCGTCAGCGATGACGACACGGGCCAGGTCTTGCAGGTCGTGAAGGACGGCAAGTGGCTCGACTCTCCGGTCGAGATCGCCTCAGGGCTCATCGGCCCGCAGGGTATGACGATCAGCAAGGATGGGAACCTCATCGTGATGGAGAAGAACAGCGATCCGTACAACGGCCGAATGCTGAGCATCGATCTCCAGAGTGGCGAGATCACCGTCCTCGCGTCCGCCCTCATGGTCGATCCGAGCATCAACAGCCGCGACTGGAACGTGCTCTTTCCGATCTCGGTAGTTGCTCAGTCTTCGGATGGGGCGATCTACTTCACCGAGCCCGGTAGCTCGAGCTTCAGTGTTCTTTGGCCGGAGGGCTGATCGTTCGGCGCCTGGCTGCCGCGCGAACTTAGCTAGACTCGCATTGACTGCGATCATGCCGTTCGTGCTGAGCTCCAGCATCGTCCGGGCGCAGGAGCTCGGGGCTGCACGCGCTCGAGTCGCCCACCAATTCGTGCGTCCGCCGCTCTTGGGACATATGTTCCAAAAACCC
>CBDUCC010000275.1:0-5600 GCA_965365555.1 uncultured Myxococcales bacterium
CGTCATAGCCGCGCTGAATGGAAATCTTCTTGATGGCGTTTGCCATATTCTCCACCGCGATGCGCAAGTAGCCGTCGGCGGTAGCTTCCGGGGTCCGGTCATCGCCGATGTCGCGCGCAAGATCGCTGAAGGTGGAAAGGGACCGTACACCGTCTCCAAGCTGGAGAGGCTGGGCGCACGCATCGCGGAGGGCTCCCAGCCGACCCTGCTCCTGTTCGGCACCGGCCACGGGCTAAGCCCAGCAGTTCTGAACCGTTGCGACTCGATTCTCAGTCCGATCGAGGGCCCTACGCCGTACAATCACCTCTCGGTGCGTGCCGCGGCAGCCATCACGTTCGACCGCCTCTTCGGACACCGGGAATCGCCTAACGATGCGATTTGACCCCCTTTTGACGCCGTGCTACCCCCCGGCTCCATTTTGGTACGAGGCTTGGCAATGAGTGGAAGCGTTCCTGAAATCGATGCGATTGAGAAGTCGCAGCTAATCGACCGCCCGGAGTTTCGCGTGGGCGACAGCGTCAACGTTCACTTCCGCATTCGCGAGGGCCAGAAGGAGCGTATCCAGGTCTTCAAAGGCGTCGTGATCCGCAAGGCCAAGGGCGGCGCAGGCGCTACCTTCACGGTCCGAAAGGTGTCGGCTGGAGTCGGCGTCGAGCGCATCTTCCCGGTTCACTCGCCGCGCATCGAGAAGCTCGAAGTGATCGCGCGCGGTCACGTGCGACGCTCGCGCCTCTACTATCTTCGTGATCTTCGCGGCAAGAAGGCCCGCCTTCGCGAACGCCAGCGTCACACCAACCGCTGAGCTCAAATCACCTTCAGGGTCGATTCGGCAAAGCCGTTGGTGCCGGGTACGTGCACCCAGAGGCGACGTTCCGCGACCTTGCCGTCCATCACGCTGACCACGATGTATGCACAGGGCCACATGAGCTGGCCTTCGTTCGCAAACGTCGCCGCATCCTCGTCGGAGAAGTAGGCGCCCGCATCGCAGTGCGAGTGGTAGATCACCTTGACCGGCCGGCCCTTGGCCTGACCCGACTCGAAGGTTCGCGCCGCCCGAAGCTCGTTGATCTTGAAATAGGTGTTCGAGGTGCGTGGGAACGTCTCCGGGTCGAGGGCGTGATACTTGTCGGCCTCGTTCTCCTCTCGTTGGAGCGCATCGAGCCGCGCAGGCTCATTCGCGGGTCCGAAGACGAAGCCACAGCTTTCACTCGGGTAGCACTCGAGCGCATGCTGCTCGATCGCATCCATCACCGCTCTGTCGATCTCGAGGTTTCCGGAAATCCATGGAAACGAGTCACCACTCATAATGCTTCTCCCACTTCATCGGTGCGAAGTACCGGTCGCCTCGATCGCAGGCGATGGCGACGATGCAGCCTTCTTCGATCCGCTTGGCGATCTGGAGAGCGCCAGCAACGTTGGCACCTGTGGAGTGTCCGACATGCAAGCCCTCTTCGGCAGCAAGGCGGTCCGACATGTCCCATCCGGCTTCGGTCCCGACCGGCAAGATCTCGTCGGGCAGATTGGGGTCGAAGATCTCGGGTACGATGGAGCTCGCCATGTGCTTGAGTCCTTCCAGCCCATGAAGCGCCTCCGCAGGCTCGATGGCGATGCATTCGATCTTTCGCGAGTGCTCGCGGAGCCGCCGAGTGGTGCCCATACAGGTCCCGCTCGTTCCGAGACCTGCGACGAAGTGCGTCACTTCGTCGCCAACCTGTTCGAGGATCTCGGCGCCGGTGCCGAGGTAGTGTGCGCGCGGATTGGACGGGTTGGAGTATTGGTCCGGATAGAAGTAGCGATCCGGGGCCTCCTCAACGAGCTTGCGCACCTTCCGGATGGCGCCGTCCGAACCCTCCATCGGGTCGCTATAGATGATCTCGGTGCCAAAGGCCTGCGTGATGTCCTTACGCGCCTTCGAGACATTGGACGGCATGACGAGCTGAATTCGGTACCCCATCGCGGCTCCGAACAAGCTGTACGCGACGCCGGTGTTGCCGCTGGTCGCATCGATCAAGATCTTGTCGTTCGTCAGCCGGCCATCCTCGATGGCATCGAGCATCATCTGGCGTGCCGGACGGTCCTTCACCGAGCCGCCAGGGTTCGCATACTCGAGCTTGACGTAGATCTTCACCCCTGGCGCTTCCTTTTCGAGCGAGCGCAGGCGGACGAGCGGCGTGTTCCCAACCGCCTCGACGATCGACTCCATCCTCCGAAAACGCATCATGGCTCCGTACTGAGGCGGAGCTCCGCAGGGAAGTCGCGGGCTTCCCCGCAGCCAAGGGTCCGTTTCATCGCCTCGACGGCGCAGAATGCGCCGATGATGGCCGCCGCCGGCGCGGATAGTGACGCCTTACCGGCGAACCGCATCACCGCGCTCTCGCTCGGAACGTCGAGCGGATCCCCCTCGACGCCAACCGTACACCCAGCTCGCTCGAGGTAGTCCGCCGAAACGAGGGAAGCCTCCGCATCGGAACGTTGGTCTCGACGAAATCGAGCAGCGAGCAGGCGCAGCTGACCGGCTTCACCGACCTCGCCGAGAAGAAGCTGCCGCGCGTACCGACGCCGTGTCGCGGCGTCGAGGCTCACGGAGTGGATCCGCCCGCGATCGCCGGAACGATGCTCAGCGTATCGCCGTCCTTGAGCGTCGTCTCGAGGTTGTCGAGGAAGCGAATGTCCTCGTCGTTCGCGTAGAGGTTCACGAACCGGCGCACGCCTTTTTCGTCACACAGCCGGTCCTTCATCCCGGGGTGATTGGCTTCGAGATTCTCGATCACCTCGGCCACCGTACCGCCGTCCGCCGGCACTTCGTCGGCGCCGCCGGTGAGGGTTCTGAGTGGGGTTGGAATGCGTACCGTAACAGCCATGTCAGTTCCTTTCTGAGGCCCTCAGATGGGTCGTCCACTCATGCAGCGCAAGCCGCCGAGTACCGCTCCTGCCGAAGGTCTTGAATCTCTCCCGAGCACAGGGAGCATTCGCCGCGCCGCCGCACCTCCGTCTTGCGGAGTGCGCCACGAAGCGCGTCGTAGTGCCAGAGCTCGCCTGCAGGCTGCTCACCTGCAAACAAGCGAAATGCGAAGGCCGCCTGGAGCGCGCCAAGCACGCCCACGACCGGCCCAACCACGCCGGCCTCCGCGCAGGTCTCGACACGGTCGCGCGGGATATCCTCGAAGAGGCAACGAAGGCATGCAGCGCCGGGTAGGGCGCAAAAGGCCCAGCCCGACCAGCGGACCGCGCCTGCCTGGACCGCGGGTATGCCGGCAAGATGTGCGGCGTCGGCGACGAGGAACTTGGTCGCGAGGTTGTCGGCACCCTCGACGACGAGATCGTGCTTCCGAAGCAGGCCCTGCGCGGTGTCGGGAACGAAGCGACCTTCGACCGTGCGAACCGAGAGCTCCGGGGCAAGCCTGCGGACCGTCTCCGCCGCCCGTTGGGTCTTCGGTTGCCCAAGGTCTGCGTCGGTGTAGAGCGTTTGGCGATGAAGGTTGCTCGGATCGACCAGGTCGTCGTCGACGATCGTTAGATGCCCGACGTCACTCCTGGCTAGCAGGCGAAGCACCGGTGAAGCGAGTCCGCCGGCGCCCACGACGAGAACGCGCGCTCCAGTGCTCATTGGAAGTACTCCCCCAAGCTGAAGTATCGCTCGCCCGTATCGCAGAGAATGGTGACGACGGTCTTGCCGGGGCCGAGCGCCTTGGCGACCTCGATCGCCGCCCATACGTTGGCTCCACCGCTGATGCCCAAAAGAAGGCCTTCCTGTTTGGCGAGGGCCAGCTTGGTGTCCCACGCGGCCTGGTCTTCGACGCCGATCACCTCGTCGACGACGCTCGAGTGATAATTGTCGGGGACGAAGCCAGCATTGAGGCCCTGAATTTTCGTCGGTCCGGGGGCTCCTCCGATCAGGACAGGGCTCGCCGCGGGCTCGACTGCGACGATGCGCGTCTGTGGATTCCTAGCCTTGAGCGCTTCACCGACCCCGCTCACCGTGCCTCCGGTTCCAACCGCTGCGACGAACGCATCGATGGCCTGCCCTTCGAAGGCATGCAGAAGCTCAGGCGCGGTCGTCATTCGGTGGGCGCCGGGGTTCGCCGGGTTCGAGAACTGTTCGGGCATGAACGCGTTGCGCTCACTGACGATCCGGCGCGCTGCCGCCATGGCTCCTTCCATCACGCGCTCCGGCTCGGTGAGCACGATCTCGACGCCGTACGCTTCGAGTAGTGCGCGGCGCTCGAGCGACATGCTCGCCGGCATGGTGAGCACGAGCTTGTAGCCTTTGCGCGCACAGACCAGGGCGAGGCCGATGCCGGTGTTGCCGCTGGTCGGTTCGACGATCGTGTCGCCGGGGCGGAGCCGCCCCTCGGCTTCGGCCGCTTCGATCATCGCGAGGCAGATTCGGTCTTTCACGGAGCCACCCGGATTCAGGTGCTCGCACTTACCCCAAATCGTGGCGCCTCCGTCCGGCGAAAGTCTGCGCAAGCGCACGACCGGGGTTTCGCCAATCAGATCGAGGACACTATCGACGACGGGAGCGGGCATTAGATCGAATACACGTAGCGCCGAGGCGGCGAACGGCGAACCCCGTGCGCATCGCCTCGGTCGCAGAGATCTTGGATCGAGATGGCGTCGAAGCACGCCTCGATGCTGTCGGAGAGCTCAGAGAAGGCATCCTCGGTCACGATCTTGCTGGTCTCATCGCCTTCCCCGTTGGCGTCTCCGCCGGCCAAGGTGATCGGGCCCTCCAGTGCGCGAACGATGTCTCCCAGCCGGATCTCTGCCGGATCCATCGCGAGAGCGTAGCCGCCGCGAGGTCCACGCTTGGATGTCACGAGGCCGGCGCGCTTCAGGTCTTGGAAGATCTGCTCGAGAAACCGTGGGGGGATCGCTTGCCGCCGCGAGATATCTTTGATCTGCGTCGCTTTTCCACCGCTGTGAAAGGCGATGTCGAAAATCGCCCGCACACCGTATCGGCCTTTGTTCGAGAGCTTCACCGAGTGGGGTTTATGGGTTCCCGCATCGGAATTGTCAACAATGATCACCGCTCCAAGAGCGGCGCTCCTCCTCCTCACGCCAGAGAGGGACAGGCAACACCCCCAGAAAATCAAGCATTCCAGACAGTTGCAACCGGGATCGCGAATTCATACAACATCGGAAGCATGTGGCCTCAGAGAAATTCGCGTTTGCCCTTGTAAGTGCTCAGAATTGTTACGGATACTACGGGGCTGCGTGTCCCCGATTATTCCGCGGGTTCGATCTGGGTTTGGGCGCCGGTGCCTGGGATTCGTTCGTCGCTCCTGGCGCTCGGAAGCGCGGCGCTGATCCGGAGGGCCGCGCGCTCGAGGATCGCTTCGCAGAGGTCGCCGAAGTCGTAGCCTGCTCCCGCTGCGATCTTCGGTAGGAGCGAAGTCGGTGTCATTCCCGGCAAGGTGTTCACCTCGAGGACGTATTCGTTTTCGTCTGCGGTCACCAAGAGGTCGACGCGGGTCGCCCCGCTCGCACCGACCGCGTGCACCGCCCGCTCGGCGAGGTTCAGCACGCCCTGATAGCGCGTTGGCGAAAGCCTGGCGGGAAAATGAAACCTTGTTTTCAGTCGTTGTCAGCTGTTCCTG
>CBDUCC010000276.1:0-5587 GCA_965365555.1 uncultured Myxococcales bacterium
CGTCATGAGCCCGAAGAGCCTTCTGCGGCATCGCCGGGCGGTGAGCACGATGGACGAGCTCGCCAACGGATCGTTCCAGCGCATCATTCCCGATGATCCGGCGATCGATCCGAAGAAGGTCGAGCGGGTCCTGCTTTGTTCCGGGAAGATCTACTACGACATCCTCGAGCGGCGCGAGCAGGAGGGGCGTGACGACGTCGCGATCCTTCGCGTGGAACAACTCTACCCATTGCGTGCCGACGAGATCCAAGAGCGCCTCGCCCCCTACGCGGACGGCGTCGATCTGGTCTGGGTTCAGGAAGAGCCCTGGAACATGGGTGCCTGGTATTTCATGCGAGCACGGCTCCCAGAGATTCTTGGTGCCGACGTGCCGCTGCGCTGCATTGCGCGGCCCGAGAGTGCCAGCCCAGCGACGGGTTCAGGCGCCTCGCACAAGCTCGAACAGAAGATGCTGCTCGACGAAGTGTTCGCCGCGTGAGGCTGTGAGCCCGTCGGCAAATGAAAAAGCCCCGTCCGAAAACGGGGCTTCGCTGTGTTGCTCGACGTTGCCTACGAGCCGACGTTGACTGAGATCTTCTTCGGCGTCGGGGCTTCCTTCTTGGGAAGCCGCAGCTCCAGAACACCATCCTTGAGATCCGCACGGATGTCATCCGTATTGACCGTCTCGGGAAGGCTGAACGAGCGTGTGAAACTCCCGTAGTGGCGCTCGACGCGGCGGTACTTGTCCTTGGTCTCTTCCTTGTCGACCTTACGCTCGCCGCTCAGCGTCAAAACGTTCTTCTCGATGTCGACCTTGATATCCTCGGCCGATAGGCCGGGAACCTCAGCGTCTACGTAAAAGGCGTCGTCTTCCTCGCGGATGTCGACCGCGACTTGAAACGCCTGCTTGGTAAGCCCCCGGCCACTAAAGAAGTGGTCATGGAGGCGATTCATCTCTTCAAATGGATCCCAACGAACCAACATGATGGATTCCTCCGTTCGCCTGCAATCGCAGGACGCTCGATGGGTCGCAAAGCTCGACCGACGAACCATTCGTCCGACGCTGCTTTCCGACGTTGGAAGCAAACTAAGCATGGAAATTGTCATGTCAACACTTCGAAATTGACGGAATTTCGGGGCGCGATAGGCTTCCGGTCGATGAGGTTGTGCAGGGTCGTGCTCGTGTTGGCGCTCGTGGGTGGTGCGCTCGGCGCGGGCTGCGTCGAGGATGTGCGCTTCAATCCTTCCGGCTGCGAGGTGCACGTCCGCGGACGCTGGCTCGTGGATGGCGAGAATCCCAGCGCCGACACCTGCGGGGAGATCGCCCTCGTCGAGCTCGCGATCATCGACGATCCCGAACTGCAGTTCTGGGTCGCCCCGGAGTTCTCCCTGCGCTGTGACGCCGAGGAAGACTCGAATGCAGCCATCATCGACGGCGGCGCGTACATCGACACCCGCATCGTGACGAGGAACCGTTGTGGCGGCTCCGGGGAGATTCTTCGAGAGACGCCGACCAACGCGTACAAGAGCCGCTGGAGGGGAACGACCGACCTTCGCTTCGTCGTCGATTGCTCCCCCATCGAGATCCATCCCATCACCATGGACGACGGCGCCATGCTCCTGGACGTGGGCACAGTGAACTTTCAAACTGGCGACGGAGGGGTCGAATGCCCACTACCCTGATCGCTTGCAAGGCGCTTCTTGGCGACTAGAGACAGATCGTGTTTCGATTCCCGCCGCTGACCCCGCTCGTAAAGAAGCTGCTCATCGCGCTATTCGCCGCGTGGATCGTTCAGATCCTTCTACAGAACTGGGCTGGCGTGCCGACCCTGGCCCTCCTCGCGCTCAACACCGGCAGCCTCGGGATTCATACCCTGTGGCAGCTCGGCACCCACGTGTTCGCTTTCCCCACGGGACCGCAGGCAGTCATTTCGATGCTTCTTTCGCTGGTATTCCTGTGGTGGATGCTCGCGCCGTTCGAGCAGCGTTTCGGACAGAAGCGCACGATCCAGCTCTGCGTCGTTTCCGCACTCTCGGCGGCCTTCCTGGGGCTCCTCGTAGGGCTCGTGGCGCCGAATCCGTCGCCGCTCTTCGGCGCGCAGGCGATCATCCTAGGAACGATCGCGGCCTTCGCTTGGTCCTACCGCGGCCAAGGCCGGATGAGCTTCTTCGGCGTCGTCGACATGAAGCCGGTACACATCATCTACCTCGTGCTTGCATTCAGCCTGTTGATGTTTCTCATCTCGGGGGATGCCGTCGCACTGGCTGCCGACTTGGGTGCGGTGGGCGGAGGCATGGGGTTCATCGAGTGGCTGCGTAGGCCACCGAAGCGTCGGCGGCGACGCGTCAAACGTGGGCAGCGTAAGAGCTCGTTCGACGTGGTCGAGGGCGGGCGTGCGGACGAGCCACGGTGGTTGAACTGAGCCGATGCGGATCTTGATCCCTCTAGCCGCTCTCCTCTTGGCATGCTCTTCGGGCGGATCGGATTTCCTGCCGGTCGTCTACGATAGCTGCTTTCAGGTCGAAGATTGCATCGAGACGGCGACGCTCTGCGAGGGGCTTGCGGTGGAGTTCTCCGGACTCGAGTACAGCAACGCGATCTGCACCACTGCATGCGGAGCGACGGGGCCCCTCTCGTCCGACTGCCCACGGGCCTTCATCGGCCGGGCCGGAAGCTGCTATCCGTCGAGCGTAGCCGGAGGAATCGACGACACGCCGGTCTGCCTCGAGCCGTGTGACTTCGACGAGGACTGCCTCTTCGGCTTCCGCTGCCTGGGCGCCCTCGACCTCTGCGGTACGGACCCCGAGTGCCCGATCGACCCCGACGACGCAGTCTGTGTGCCCGGGCCCACCTGACGCTTTTGAGGCTCGACCCGGTGAGCCGTGCTACCCCATTTGCATGCAAAAGGGGGCGTATCTCGGATTCCGGGTCGTGCTGTTGGGGGCGGTCCTGAGTCTCGCGACCGGCGGCTGCTCCGGCCGCAAGCAAGTGCCGTTCGGCCTCGAAGACGCTGGTTCCGGTACGACCGAGCCCGTGGAAGAGGCCCCGGCCGAGACGGCGCTGCCAACCGGCGAGGCATTCGAGCCCGGTCAAGTCGAGGTGCCCCTCGGGGAGGTCGCCTTGGTGGTGGCGGAAGGATACGCCCTCGGCGTGCTTCGTCTGGACCTGGACCACTCGGACCCGGTCGATGCCATTGCGGTGACGTCGGACGAGCAGAAGGTGAGCGTCGCGGCGGCATTCCAACGGGGCCTCGGCGTTGCAAGCCAGCCCATCGACTCCTTCCTTGTACCCGAGGATTGCAAGGAGCCGCAGGCCGAGCTCCGTCAGATCTCTGCGTCGCTCGTCGCGGCGCGCGTCGACCACGAATGTGCCGCCGGTACTCGCACCAACGTTTGGGTGCTTACCGTGGAGGTCCAGCCCCGTGTCCGCGAGCGCATCACCGTATTTCCACCCAACGAGGTTTCCCGCGGCACGATCGAGCTCTCTCTTTCGGCCGAGGACCGAGACGGAGATGGCTACGAGGATGTGACGGCGAACACGAAGATCGGCGACGCGGAGGTGCCCCTGGCCTGGCTGAATCGCCCGGGCGGTTTCGCAAGGGACGCGTCACAGCCTGAGGCAGCGCTCCGAGTGCTCGCCGATGATGCCTGGGCCTTTGCGGAATCCGACAGAGCAGGCTCCGAGATGCGTGCGAACGCCGTCGTCGATGCCTTCGTAGCCTTGTGCCGAGAAAGCGGCTCCTCGCGCATCGGACTCGCCGGCGCGCAGGGGATTCAATGCCAGCGCTCCGAGGCCACGGCTCGGGCGCTATCGGTTGCGATCACGGCGGCCATTCGACGGGGAGCCTTCGTGCGGGCTCTCGAGCTCCAGCGCTGGTGGGACAACCCAGCGGTGCAGCCGACCGCCGAAGAGCAGGCCGCGGTTCGGGCCGCCTGGCAGGGAGCCAAAGCGAGCGGCAACGCTGCCTGGCGCAAGCTCACGACTCAGAGCGCAACGGCGACCCTCTACTTCAAGGACGACCGCAATCTGGTCGTGAGCGGCGGCTTCTCGCCGAAAGCAATCGCGATCGACACGGGCATCGAAACGCCTCTGCCTTCCTCGGACGCGGTACCCCCAGCCCGAAGCCCGAACGGAAGATTCGTGGTCAAGGACGTACGAGTGACCTGCGTCGGCTTCGAAGCCGAGGTCGGACCGGTGCTAGGGAAGCAGCGGCAGCGGATTCCGATCGAACGGCGACCGAAGACGATGCCTTGCCGGACTGCCATCGATCGTCCTGCCACGGCCTTCGAGTGGGCCGTGCTTGGCTGGGCGCCTCAGGGATTGGTCGTGGCCTCGGGAGACCAGCTCCGCGTCGTCCCAGTCGATGAGCTCGGCAAGCCGGCAGGCAACCCGGTCGACCTGAGGGCCGGCAGCCCTCTGCCCGCGCCGGTCCGAGGCTCCCGAATCACTCCGGACGGGGCTCGCTACGTGATTCCCCATCCCGAAGGGGTCGTCGTACGCGACTGGCAGCGAGGAGGCTCGGGGCTCTGGCTTCGACCTGCGGACTGGACCGCGGTTCCGGGAAGCCTGCGCGCTCTTGCGATAAGCCCGAACGGCAAGCGTATCGCCGTGCAGAAAGGCAGCGAAATCCGGGTTCTTACCTGGTAGCGCCAGGCGCCTGTGACGATGGATCTGCGATGGTATAGTCCCGACGCTTTGCGCCTTCTTCCGCGATCGACCTGGGCTCTGATGACTTTGCTCGTGGTGGCCGGCTGCAGCGGGCCGCACGCCAAGCCGTCGGCGCCCTGCATGGCGGACACCGAGTGCAGGGCCGACCGGATCTGCCACGAGGGCCGATGCCGCTTCGTCGAAGAGGTGCTCGCGGAGCTCACGTCGACCCCTTCTCCGACGGAGCCGGGCGCACTGCCGCGAAGTGCCAATGGCTTCATGGGTGACGCCGGACATACGGGACGAAGCGAGAACCGGGGGCCTTCGGCAGAACCCTCGATGCTTTGGACCTATCAGACCGGAGCGCGCGTGTTCGCCTCGCCCATCGCAGGCCACGACGGCACGATCTACATTGGCTCCCTGGACGGCCAGTTCGTCGCCCTCAACCCCGATGGGTCACTGAAATGGCGATACGCCGCAGGCAACAAGATCTACCCGAGCGCATTGGTGGTGGGTAGCTCGGTGATCTTCGGAACGCACCAGCGGGAGCTGGTTTCCTTGTCGCTGCAGGGTGAGCCGCGATGGAAACTTCCGCTTCAGGACGTCGTGGACGCATCCGCCACGCTCGGTCCCGATGGCCGAGTCTACGTGGTCGCCAACGGCGCATACGCGGTCGACTTGCTGGGGCGAACCTACTGGCATCGTCCGACGGCGGGGCACGTGCGCTCGGCGCCAGTCATCCACCCTGCGCGACTCGTCGTGATCGGCACCACGGAAGGAGCCCTGCTCGCCCTCCGCCCAGACGGTGGAGTTGCCTGGGAAGTCTCGCTCGGGGGTGCGCTCGAAGGCGCCGCCTCGGTCGATGACGAGGGACGAATCCTCGTCGGAACCGGCCGCGGGGAGATCGTGCAGGTGAACGAAGACGGGAGCATCGGCTGGCGCTTCGCAACCGGCGACGAG
>CBDUCC010000277.1:0-5578 GCA_965365555.1 uncultured Myxococcales bacterium
GTTGGCCGCCTGCACGGCATCCATGCTCAGGCCTCGAATCGTCTTGATGGCCAGCTCATCGAGCTGCGCGGGGTTCCCCATGCTCCAGTCCTCCTCGGTCGGCGGGCCGGATCTAGCAGCCTGCGGCGAAACGCAAAAGGTGCGCCCGAGGCTTTTTTCCTCGGGGCTGGACAGCGCCTTCGATCGCCACTAACTACAGCCGGCGCGGGCGCCTGATTGTTGAGTGTTTCAATAAGGTTTGCCGAATCGGCAAGGCTCGCGCAGGAGGAAGGCATGCCTCAGGTTTTCGTGCCCAAGGAACTCGTCGAAGGCGAGACTCGGGTTGCCTGCACACCAGAAACCACGAAGCGCTACGTCAAAGAGGGCTTCGAGGTCGTCGTCGAAAGCGGAGCGGGCCGCCATGCCCACTTCACCGATGCCCACTATGCGGAAGCCGGTGCGACGATCGTGTCCGGCGACGGGGCCGAGGCGGCCTGGGCCACGGCAGACATCCTGCTTCGGGTGTACCCGATCACGCCCGAGGAAGCTTCGAAGCTGAAGGAAGGGGCGATCTTGATCGGGTTCATGTCGCCGCACAAGAATCTCGATTCCGTTCGAATCCTTCGCGACCGAAAGATCAGCACCATCGCGATGGAGCTGATCCCGCGTATCAGCCGGGCCCAGTCGATGGACGCGTTGAGCTCGCAGGCATCGATCGCGGGCTACCAAGCGGTGCTGATGGCGGCGACCTATTTGGACAAGTACTTTCCGCTCCTGATGACAGCCGCAGGCACGATTCAGCCTGCGAGAATCGTAATCATGGGTGCCGGCGTCGCTGGGCTGCAGGCGATCGCCACGGCCAAGCGCCTCGGAGCGGTCGTGGAGGGATCGGACATGCGTCCCGCCGTGAAGGAACAGGTCGAATCCCTCGGTGGGCGGTTCATCGACTTCCCGCTGGACGAGAGCGGCGAAGGTGAAGGCGGCTATGCCAGGGAGCTGACGGCAGAGCAGCTCGCCGCTCAGCAAAAGGTCGTCCGAGAGAAGGTTGTCGCCGCCGATGCCGTCATCACGACGGCCTTGGTGCCGGGGCGGCCGGCGCCCAAGCTCATCACGAAGGACATGGTGGCCGACATGCGCGAAGGTGCCGTCATCGTCGACCTGGCAGTCGAGCAGGGCGGCAACTGCGAGCTCAGCAAGAGCGGGGAAATGGTCGTCGCCGAAGGGGTGACGATCATCGGCCACCCCAATATGCCGGCCGCAACTCCTGCGGATGCGAGCCTGCTCTATGCCCGCAACATCCAGGCGCTCCTGCTGAGCCTTCTGAACGAAGGAGAGATCGTCTTGAATCTCGAGGATGAAATCCTCGATGGTGCCCTACTCACTCACAACGGCGAAGTCCGGCATGGCCCGACCGCCGAGGCCCTGTAGTAAAGGAGAGCGACCGTGACTTTGGGACCTCTGCTCATTGGTATCTACGTCTTCGTGCTGGCGAGCTTCGTCGGCTTTGAGATGATCACGAAGGTGCCCCCGACCTTGCACACGCCACTGATGAGTGGCGCGAACGCGATCAGCGGAATCACGATCGTCGGCGCTGTCGCGGCTGCAACCACGGCGCCACCGACGGTGGCCAACGTCCTGGGTGTCATCGCAATCGTCACGGCGACGATCAACGTCGTTGGCGGTTTCCTGGTGACCGACCGAATGCTCCGCATGTTCGGGAAGAAGAAGAAATGAACCAGGAAGTCATCAAGTCGACGATCGTCCCGATCATCTATCTGCTTTCGACCGTCCTGTTCATCTTCGGGATCAAGCGGCTATCCAAGGTCAAGACCGCCCGGCAGGGGAACACGCTGGCCGCAGTCGGCATGCTCTTCGCGATCGTGGGCGCACTGCTCGAGCTGGGCACGGTGGACTACCGCTGGATCGCAGGCGGCATGGCTCTCGGCGCCGTGATTGGCGCCGTGTTCGCAGTCCGCGTGCAGATGACTTCGATGCCGGAGATGGTCGCCCTCTTCAACGGTTTCGGTGGCATCGCATCGGCGTTGGTCGCTGCGTCGGTCTACTGGCGGTACGTGGTCGAAAGCGGCACCGCCGGCACCGTCTACGAGACGCTCGGGACCGACGAGGCCATAACGGTCATGCTCTCGGTGCTGATCGGCGGCATCACCTTCACCGGCAGCATCATCGCGCTGATGAAGCTTCAAGGCAGCCTCAAGAACGGCCAGCCGATTCTTCTTCCCGCTCGCCACTTCATCACATTCGGCCTGTTGTTCGCATCGATCGGCTTCGGTGTCCTCGCGGTGATCGCGGCGGGGGGCGACTCGATCCTCTGGGTCCTGCTCCTTTCAGCGGTCTCTCTTCTCCTCGGTATTCTACTGACGATTCCGATCGGAGGAGCGGACATGCCGGTCGTCGTGTCGTTGCTCAACTCCTACTCCGGAGTCGCGGCGGCGATGGCAGGATTCGTCATTGGTAACCCGCTGTTGATCATCGCCGGCGCCATGGTCGGGGCCGCCGGGCTGATTCTCACGCAGATCATGTGCGTCGCGATGAATCGCTCGCTCCTCAACGTCTTGGTTGGCGGCTTCGGTGTCACCGATGGCGGTGGTGGCGGCGGGAGCGACGAGTACACCAGCGTCACCTCCTGTGGCCCCGAGGAGGCGGCCATGATCCTCGAGAATGCCGAATCGGTCATCATCATCCCGGGCTACGGTCTCGCAGTCGCCCAGGCACAACATGCGGTCCGCGAGCTCGCCGACCTTCTCAAGGCGCGCGGCACCAAGGTCACCTACGCGATTCACCCGGTCGCCGGCCGCATGCCCGGCCACATGAACGTCCTGCTCGCGGAGGCCGATGTCCCGTACGAAGAACTCCTCGAGATGGACGAGATCAACCCCGAGTTCAAGAACACCGACGTGGTGATCATCCTCGGCGCGAACGATGTCGTGAACCCGGTCGCGAGCAAAGACCCGACGAGCCCGATCGCCGGAATGCCCATACTCAACGCACACGAGGCTCGCTCGGTGTTCGTCGTCAAGCGCAGCCTGAGCCCTGGCTACGCAGGCATCAAGAACGAGCTCTTCGACTACGACAACACGATGATGATCTTCGGCGATGCCAAGAAGGTGCTTCAGGGCCTCATCGGCGAAGTCAAAGACCTATGAATCCATGAAGTCGGCAACGCCGGCTGAGCCGCTGTAGTACTCGGGCTCGGCAAGGTCGTCGAAGCGCGTGTATTCGTTGAAGAAGCGGACACGACAGGTGCCGGTGGGGCCGGCGCGCTGCTTGCCGATGATCACCTCGGCGATACCGCGATCCTCGCTGTCGCGGTTGTACACTTCGTCGCGGTAGATGAACCAGATCGTATCGGCATCCTGCTCGATGGCTCCCGACTCGCGAAGGTCCGAGAGCTGCGGGCGCTTGTCCTTCACGCCACGCGACTCGACACCGCGATTGAGCTGCGACAGTGCCATCACCGGGATCTCGAGCTCCTTGGCCAGCGCTTTGAGACTCCGACTGATCTCGCTGATCTCCTGCTCTCGTGAATCATTGCGGGAGCCGGAGCGCATCAGCTGGAGGTAATCGACCACGATCATGCTGAGGCCCACCTCCGACTTGAGTCGCCGTGCCTTGGCGCGGAGCTCGAGCATGCTGATGGCTGGCGTATCGTCGATCCAAATTGGCATCTCGCTCAGCGTCCCCGCAGCGTCGGCAAGCTTCGGCCAATCATCCTTGTGGAGCTGTCCGGTTCGAATACGGTTTCCGTCCACCCGCGCTTCACTGCCAAGCAGCCGGCGGACGAGCTGGCCTTTCGGCATCTCGAGGGAGAAGACAGCGACCGCTGTCTTGCTCCTGTCGCAGGCGTTGTGAGCGATGTTGAGCGCGAATGAGGTCTTCCCCATGCCTGGCCGCCCCGCCACGATGATCAGATCGCCGGGGTGCATGCCTGCCGTCATCTTGTCGAGCTGCTTGTACCCGGTAGGAAGTCCCGTGATCGCCTCACCACGATTGGCGGTCTCGTGAATCTCTTGAAAGGTTCGCATGACCACGTCTTTGACGTGCTCATAGGGATTTCGCGCTCGCTCCTTGGCGACCGCGAACACCGAAGACTCGGACTCGTCGAGGAACTCCTCGAAGGGGCCGTAGTCCCCATAGCCCCGCGAGATCACCTCGTGGCAGGATCGGATCAGCGATCGAACGACGGCCTTCTCGCGAATGATCCTCGCGTGTGCCTGAATGTTGGCGACGCTGGGAATCGTATTGCTCAGGGAGAGCAGATAGTCATCGCCGCCGATGGAGCCGAGCTTGCCGCTATGCACCAACGACTCACGCAAAGTGACGTGGTCGACCGGTTGGCTCCGTCGGAACAGCTCGGTCATCGCCTCGAAGATCTTGGCGTTGGCCTCGCTGTAGAAGTCCTCCGTGGAAACCTCTTCGAGAACGACATTCATCGCGTCGTTCTCTAGGAGGATCCCTCCGAGAACCGCGCGCTCGGCTTCGAGCGCGTTCGGCGGAACCTGGCCCGTTCGTTCCGATGAGCTAATGGCGCGCCTCCCTCACAGTCCGGTAATAGCCTTTGCGCGAGGCGAGGGGAAGAGGTCGTGTGCGCTCGTTCAGGCGCGCGTCTTGACTTCCAGCTTCACCGTCGCGGTCAAGCCATACGGTAGCTTCACGCCGATCTCGTAGCTGCCGACCTCTTTGATGGTCTGCTCGGGCATGATCAGCTTCTTCTTGTCGATGTCCACCTCGACGCCCTTGGACTTCAAGCCTTCGAGCACGTCGTTGGAGGTCACCGAGCCAAAGAGCTTGCCGTCCTCGCCTGCTTCCTTCGCCACCATGACGGTGACTTTGGCAAGCTGGGAGACCACGTCCTCCTGCTCCGCGCGAAGCTTCGCGATCCGCTGCGCCTGCATGGACTTCTCGTGCTCGACCTGCTTCACGTTGCCGCGGCTTGCGACCACCGCAAGGCCCCGCGGCAAGAGGTAGTTCCGCGCGTATCCGCGTCGCACCTTCACCACGTCGCCGATCGAGCCGAGGTGCTCGAGATTCTCTTTCAATACGACTTCGACTGTAGATGCCATGACTACCTCACTTCGTCGCCGTGTAAGGAAGAAGCGCAATGTTCCGAGCTCGCTTGATCGCCCGCGTCAGGTCGCGCTGCTGCTTCGCCGTCAGACCGCTGATGCGACGCGGCACGATCTTGCCGCGATCGGTGATGAAGTGCCGCAGTTGCTGCGGATCCTTGTAGTCGAACTTGTGATCGGGCGGAAGCGAGAGCCCGGGAGCGCGCTTGCGGCCACGACCGCGGCGTCCGCCAGCGTCTACGTCGAAATCCTGTCGAATGTCTTCAGCCATGGTTCAGCCCTCCTCTTTGGTGGCTTCGGCGTCCGCGCCCTCGCTCGCTTCGGCCGCGTCGCCAACCTCGGCCGATTCGTTCGGCGCCGTGGGTTCGCTGCCGGCCTCTGCCGTCTCGCCAGCATCATCGCCTGCGCTCGCCTTCGCGCCCGTCCCCGCGCGAGATAACGGCATGTGCCGGTCCGACGCAGCCGGCGCCCCGGAACGAGACACTTGAAATCCTGGGAGGCCGGGCCTAACTAGG
>CBDUCC010000278.1:0-5554 GCA_965365555.1 uncultured Myxococcales bacterium
TACCGCCGGGCTTCATCCGGCCGAAGGTAGTCGTCTCATCCGAACGCTCACTGGCCTTCGCGACCTCGGAAACACCGTGGTCGTCGTCGAGCATGACGCTGCCATGATGCGCGCGGCCGACCACTTGGTCGAGCTCGGACCGGGAGCCGGTGAGAAGGGCGGGGAGCTCGTCGCGGAGGGTGATCTCGATGCGTTGGTCGCTGCCGAGCGTTCGCTCACCGGTGCCTATCTCGCCGGCCGGCGCAAGATGCCAGTGCCGGACTCACAACGCACCCCGGGTGCCGGTTTGCTCCGTCTCCATGTCGAGGAGCTCCACAACCTTCGCGGCATTGCAGTCGAGCTGCCTCTACGCACCCTGATCGCGATCACAGGGGTGAGCGGTAGCGGGAAGAGTTCCCTGGTCGTCGATGCGCTGCTACCGGCGGTCCGCGAGTCGCTCGGGTTGAGCGCGGAGGTTCCCGATGGTGTCTCGGTGGAGGGCGTGGCCCTGCGGTCCCTCGCAAGAATTTCGTTCGTCGACTCCAGTCCGATCGGACGAAGCCCTCGCTCGAATCCGGCAACGTACCTCGGCATTTTGGGTCCGCTTCGGGAGCTCTTCGCGGGACTTCCCGAGGCACGGGCTCGCGGCTATCGCCCGGGCAGGTTCAGTTTCAACGTCAAGGGCGGACGCTGCGAAGCCTGCAAGGGAGAGGGCGTACAACGGATCGCGATGCAGCTCTTGCCCGACGCCGAGGTGGTCTGCGAGGTCTGCCATGGCGCTCGCTACAATGCCGAAACCCTTCAGATTCGCTACCGCGGGTTGAGCATCTCCGAAGTCTTGGCGCTCTCGGTCGACGACGCGCACAGACTCCTCGAAGCCGTGCCTCCGATTCGGACGAGGCTCGAGGCGATGCGGCGGGTCGGCCTGGGATACTTGTCGCTTGGACGCCGCTCGACGACGCTCAGCAGTGGGGAGGCGCAGCGTGTGAAGCTCGCCCGCGATCTCGCACAACCGGCCCGAAAGCCGACCCTCTACATCTTCGACGAACCCACACGCGGTCTACACTTCGTCGACGTCGAACAATTGATCCGCATTCTCCACCAGCTCGTCGAGGACGGCCACACGGTCGTTGCGGTCGAGCACAACATGGACGTCGTTCGGAACGCTGATTGGCTCATCGATCTCGGCCCGGGCGCAGGCCCGGCCGGGGGAAAGCTGGTTGCCGCCGGGAGACCGCAGGAACTGGCGGGCAGCGACACTCCAACGGGGCGCGCCCTCCGATTTTAGTGGTCTTCAGCTCGGCTCAGCCGCTGGCGTTCAGTGAGCGGCTGAACGCGTCTCCGACGGTGACGCAGGCTTCCCGAATTTCGAGCTCTCCACCGACGAGAATCGCCAAGGGGTGGATCTCGACCGACTCGATCTGATCGCGCCACTGATGAGCGAAGGCGGCGAGGCGCATCAGAACGTCGCCGATCGCATTGACCGCCGCGCCCCGCTGCTTGGGCCCGCCAGACAGAAGAAGCGAGCTTCCACGCAGCCGGAGAAGCACGCGTTCGAGCGCCTTTCCCGTCGCGGGGAGCACCGTCTCGGTGCTGTCACCGGAGGCGAGGCCGTGGGGATCGGCGAACCCGATCTCGGTGAGGATCGGTCCCGAGTCGAGTGGTTCCATACGAACCCGAAGAAGCGTCCGTGCAAGCGTGGAAGCACTCACGGTCACGCCGAGTAGGCGAGCCTCCGCGTTCCGGCTCTTCGCCATCGCCATGATCTGCCGAAACGCGTCCCGTGCCTGACCGGCCGAATAGACCTCGGCCGAGAGATCGGGGTGAGCCCAGAGCCTGAGATCGGGTGACGCGAGTGCGACGCGCACCGGAAAACCGATCCGCGAGGCTTCGGAGGCGGTTCGGGACGGGGTCGCGCAGAGCTCTTCGAGGGGGAGAGGGACGTCGTACTGCCGCAACGCGGCCTTGCTTGCAGGGTCGGATAGAGCCCGACGGGGTCCGAGGATGACCTCGAGCACCGCTTCGGATTCGACCCCCTCCACGGATGGCACCTTCGGTCGGCTTGCCTCCTGGGAGGCTCGTATCGCGCTGAGTGCAACGGCCAGGTCACGTGGCGTTCCGATCGGCGAGCTCTTGCCCGAGGCCTGCTCGTGCCCAATCAGGCCATTGTCGAGGCGCACGAATCGCCCATCGCTTTCATGGCTCACGCTTTCGCCGAGTCGCAGTCGATCGACGCTCGGCAGTTCTTTCGTCGCGGCTGCCCAGGGGCGCTCAGTGCCGAGGTCGAGTAGGGCTGCGACCGCCAGCATCGGTCCGGTCTCGTGGACGGCGGGTATTCCGAGATCGTGGAGGAGACCAAGCGGCTGCGCCCCCACCACGCCTACGGGGATCCGGCAGCTCGCCTCCCGGGCTGCAGCGGCCAAGCGTACGAGCGCGTCCGGCGCGAGGGCGCGCTCGGAGGCGATGGCCGTTGGCGTTCCTTCGCTGATCGCTCTCAACGCAGACGGCAAGGGCGCTTCGTGCACCGAAGGTGCGATCGGCAACCCGATCCGGTCGGCCTCGCGGCTGAGATCGACCGCCAACTCGGGAGAGTCACAGAACATACTCCAGGTGTTGGGCATTGCGCTTGGGCGAAGCATACTCGCCGCGGGGGCCCACGCCCACTTCCTCGGAAGCGGGCATGGCTTGGAATTCCCTCGTTGTACTCGACGGATCGATCAGAAATGTCGCATTGCTTCGAGGTTTGTCTCGACGCGAGCTTGACGCCCCGAACGGCGCGGTGATAATCCGGGCTCGGCCGGTGTAACCCCCCTGATCGACAAGGGGAATCGGCCTATGGGGGACGTTGTGAAGAGAGTCGCGACATGCGCCTGAAGCTGATTGCCGGCAATCTCGCCATCGTCTTGATGGTTGGACTCGGCTCGTATTTCGTGGTGCGGACTCAGCTGCGGGCCGAGCTCGTTCGAGAGCTCGAAGACAGTATCGGTGACGATGCTGAGCTGTTTGGGCGGTCGTGGCGCGCGGACGGAGCGCGCCTGGCAGAGTGGGTCTCGAAGCGCGCAGCAACCAAGTCCGTGACGCAGGTGTTCTACGCGTCGGGCGAGGCCAAGCGTCGAAGCCGCGCGTTCGAAGCCGCTCAAGAGGTCTCGAAGTGGTTCCAGGATCCGGCTCGTGGGCGCGCTGAACGGCCGCACATCGTCGCGGTCATCGATGAGACGGGCAGGGTACTCGCGCGCGATACGGACCGGAATCGAATGTTTGGGGAACCGCTTCTCGGGCAGGTTCCCTTTCTCAGGGGCGTGTTTCGGCGCGGCAACGCTCGGTACGGAGTATGGCGCCATGACGACAAGCTCCTTCAGGTGGGCGCGGCGCCCGTCCGCAACGACGAGGGCGGCGTCGTAGGTGCCCTCCTGGTCGGTTACGATTTGTCGAACGGCTACGCGAAGCGAGAAGCGAAGCTCACCGGTCACGACGTGCTCTTCATCACCGAGCAGGGCGTGTACAGCACCTCCACGTCGGTCGAGGTTCGCGATGCCCTCGAGAAGGCGCTCTACTCGCCGCCCCTCGACGCTGAAACCGGCTCGGCTTTGCGGGGGAAGCCAACGCTACCGTGGAGCGCCAAGCTGCGCGGTGAGGCGCACGTGGGTGTGACCTCGGCGCTCCCGATGTCTCGCGGCACTGCGGCCGGCTACGTGATGCTGGCGCGGGTGGACAGGCACACGGAGCTGGCCTCCCTCGCCGACATGATCCTCTGGTTAACTCTTCTCGGTATGCTCGGCGTGGTGATCTATGGCTACATCGCCGCGAACAGCATCATCGCGCCCATCGAGCAGATGGAGGACGACATCCTCGCCGTGATCAATGGCCGAAACGACGTGCGCCTGGAGGTCGAGACCGCAGAGCTCGGCGGGCTTTCGTACAGGGTGAACCAGCTGATCAATCTGCTCACCGGGGTCGCCGAGGAAGACGAAGACGGGCGTGCGGTCACGAGCAGCGGAGGATGGGACGCGGTCAGCATCACCGGCCCCGATCCCAAGTCGCGGGCCAGTGCACCCGGGCCCATGGCGAGCGAGGATCCGGAGGCGGCCGCGCTTGCCGCAGTGCCTGAGTCTCAGTACTACGCGAAGCTCTACGACGAGTACGTGGCCGCCAAGCGCGCTGTCGGCGAAGACGTCTCCAACGTCCCGCAGAAGCGGTTCACGGAGCGAATCCGTGGCAACGCGGAACATCTCGCCAAGAAGCACGGTGCCCGAATGGTGCGCTTCAAAGTGGAGACGATCGGCGGTCAAGTGAATCTGAAGCCCGTGGTCATTCATTGATCCTCGCTTTGCGCGGAGCAGGCGTTCGGCCTAGGGGTTGAGCCGAGATGGGACTTTTCGACGTCTTCAAAGGCGGCGGTGGCGGGCTCAAGAAGCACGCCGCGCGCGTCGCGAACAAACGAGCCCAGCAACACGAGCGCTGGGAATCGATTCAAGCACTGGCGAAGGACGGCTCTGACGAGGCACTTCGTGCGCTCTTGGTTCGCTTCACGATTCGGGTCGATCCGAGCATCACGGACGGCGAGGAGAAGAACGCCGCGTTCCAGGGCATCGTACAACATGGGGAGGCGGCGCTCGGCCCGACCCGAGATTTCCTCGAGGCTTCCGATACACTTGCTTGGCCACTCAAGATTCTGAAGGAGATTCAAACCGAGGAGCAGCTCATCACCATCCTTCTCGAGCTGCTCGACGGCATGGACACCGAGTACGAGCGCGACCCTCAGAAGAAGATCGACCTGATCGCGAGCTTCGAGGAATGCCGCGACCCGCGCATTGTCGCGGCGATGATCCGGTTCCTCGAAGACATGAACGAGACGGCTCGCTTTCATGCCGTGGGCGCGATTCTGCACCAAGAGGATGCGGAGCAGGCTCGTGAGGCCCTCGCAAAAGCCCTGGTCGCCGAGGAGAGTGTTCGCGTTCGAATGCGTATCCTCGATGGCTTCATCGACCAGGGATGGAAGCTAACCGAGCTCAAGGACGAAGCCGCGAAGAAGATGCCAGCCGGGTACTCGCTCGGAAAGAAGGGCGAGGTCCGGAAGCGAGGCTAGCCGAGCCGGCTCAGTTCGTGGTCTTGATCTTCGGCGGGAGCGTGAAGATCACGCCCACTGAGAACATGTTGTTGAACTGACGGATGCGGTCACTGCCGTCGATTACACCGTCGCCATTGACGTTCTGTCCGAACTCGTTCTGAACCACGTTGTTGTCTGTGCCGCCCGTGTTGTACTTGAACGGGATTCCGCGCCAGCGGAAGGAGATGCCGACGAACTCCTTGAAGAAAGCGTTGAAGGCGATGCCGAAGGACGGCGCAACCACCATGCGCTTCGACCGCGCCAACTGACTCCCAAGGCATCCCTCATCGATCGCGGTCTGCCCCTCGATTATACAGTTTGAGACGTTGCGGGACGGATTGCCCTCGGCATCTACCCCGACGACATTCGTGCGCTCCTCGACCCCGATGAAGGCGGCGCCGACGAACACGTCGATGTCCGCATCGACGAACACCTTCTGGAACATCGCGAGCTTGCCGCGAAAGGGAA
>CBDUCC010000279.1:0-5541 GCA_965365555.1 uncultured Myxococcales bacterium
CTCGAAGATCTGGCAATCACTTCTTCGATGGGCTGACGGGCTGATCGGCGCCCCCGCCTCATCCGATGCCGAGGTACAGCAGGCCGATCGCCCAATGGAACACCGGGGTCATGATGCGACCGAAGACGACGAACGCGACGATCAGCCCGAGGAGCGAGCCGCCGCCTGAGAACAACTGGAACCACTTGTCGCGCAAGCGATCGTTCAACAAGAGAGGGACCATCGCGTAGCCGTCGAGTGGTGGAAGCGGGATCAGGTTGAAGCAGCCTAGAATGAGATTGATCGAGAACAGCACGCTCGTGAACAACGCGAGGCCTTGTGCGACGCCGGCTTCGGCGACCACGAGCGTGTCCAGAGAGATGCCCCCGGCCGGAAGCGCGAAGTAGCCGGTCGCGAGGCCGGCACGCATTCCGATGGCCGCGAGGACGACGAGGACGAAATTGGCCGCCGGACCGGCGGCCGCCATGGCCGCTGCGCGCTTTGGAAACCGACTCGCCCCGGTCGGGCCGTAGGGGGCGCTGGCCCAGCCGATCATCCAGCCGCCGCCTTGAAGCAGGAACGAGGCGATCGGCACGACCAGTGTTCCGAAAGGCTCCCGTTTGATGTGCGGAATCGGGTCCAACGTCACCTGGGCCGCCGCGGTCGAGTCACCGCCCAGCTTGCCCGCCAAGGCGTGTGCAGCCTCATGACAGGTCAATGACAAGAGAAACGCGGCGAGCCAGAGGGGCAGGGTGGCAATCAGTTCCGCGTCCATCGTCGGGGCGGAGCCTACTACGAAAAGCCCGGGCTGCTACAGTCCCGAGCGTGCGTGTCACCATCGCCCTGTTCGACATCGACGGAACCTTGCTGCGAGCGGGCGGCGCAGGTCGACGGGCCGTGGAGATCGCCATCGGCGAAGTGCTGGGGAAGCCGGAAGACGTTTCGCTCGAATCGATCCCGTTTGCCGGCCGCACCGATCCCTGGATCATCTCCCAGGCTCTCGCGAAATACGGCGTTGCCGCCGACCAGCGATTGATCCGGGAGGTGATCGCCCGCTACATCGCGGCGCTTCCCGGGCAGCTCGCTCTGGCGCACGCCTTCGAAGTGCTGCCCGGTGTCGTCGCGCTGCTTCGGCATCTGCTCGGACGTCGCGAGCTCGCACTCGGGCTCGGCACCGGGAACGCGGAGCCCGCGGCCTACGCGAAGCTTGCGCGTGGCGGGCTCGAGTCGTTCTTCTCGTTCGGAGGCTTCGGCTCCGATCACGTCGACCGCGCGGAGGTGCTTCGGATCGGGCTCGAGCGAGGCCGGAAGAAGGCGGAACACGAGGACGCTCGAGCGGTGGTCATCGGAGATACGCCGCGAGACGTGGAAGCGGCGCGAGCGATCGGAGCCGAGTGCATTGCCGTCGAGACCGGGGGCTACGAGGCCTCCACGCTTCGTGAGGCCGGCGCTTCGCTGGTCGTCGCCGATCTTCGAGATCCCGACGTGTTGGAGGCTCTGCGATGAGGGAAGGAGGGCGACCCTGGTACGCACGCTGGTGGGCGATCGCGCTGTTCCTCGGCGTGGTGCTGCTCGGAACCGGCTGGCTCACGATACAAGCACTGGGGCTGCGTCCGGTGGCCGTGAATGCGGAGCCGATGCCTCTGCCCCCCGAAGGCTTCGACTATTCGTGGTGGAACGAGGCGCTCGCTCGCTGGGTTCAGCCCGAAGGCGTCGACTACGCTGCGGTGCTCGAGGAGGAGGGGGATCTTCGTCGCTTCGTCGCAACGCTCGGGTCCACTGGACCTCAGTCGGCGCCTGGGCGCTTCTCGACCGAGCCCGAGCAGCTCGCGTATTACTTGAACGCCTACAACGCGCTCACGCTCTTCGGGGTCGTGGACAACTGGCCAGTGCAGAGCGTGCATGACGTCCGGGGCTGGCTCGACCCGAGGGCGGGGTTTGGCTTCTTCTACGGGCTTCAGTTTCCGCTCGATGGGGCTGAGACGAACCTCTACGAGCTCGAGAACGCGGTGATCCGTGGTTATCTGGATGCCCGAATTCACGCGGCGATCAATTGCGCCTCGAAGTCCTGCCCGGCACTGGCTCCCTATGCCTTCGAAGCAGCGACGCTCGACGAGCAGCTCGATGTCGTGACCCGTGCGTTCTGCTCGAACGCTCCCCATGTGGTGATCGACGAGGACGCGCAGCAGATTCGGCTATCGGCCATATTCGATTGGTACAAGGCCGACTTCGAGGAACATGCCAGGCGGCTCGGACGTCCAGCGACCGTCGAGGACTTCATCGCCGCCTTCGCGGACCCCGCAACTGCGGAGGCGCTGGAACGGGCCCGAAAGGCGGAATTCGAGCTGGTTTTCGAACCCTACGACTGGGCACTCAATCAGCTCTGAGTGCCCCGAATTACAGAAAAATACGGGCAACGCTCGACGAAAGATGCCATCGATTACTAAGCTTTAGAGACGATTCGGGGGAATCGTTTGGGGGATGGATGAATCGCTTTTTGTTGGCTTTGCTGGGCACCTGCTCGGCCTTGGTGCTCGTCGGCTGTGCCGGGAGCTTGGACAACGCCGAAGACTTCGTGGATGCGGGGATCGAGGTGAAAGACGCGGAGATGATCCTGGCGCAGAGCTGCGGCACGACCGGGTGTCACGACGACACGCCACAGGCTCAGGCAGGCCTCGATTTGCTGTCGCCCGGGGTGGAGGGGCGCGTCGTCGACGTCAATGCCATCGGGGTCGGCTGCACCAGCGACATTCTGGTCGTGGCGGGCGAGCCGAGCAGCAGCTACCTCCTCGACAAGGTCTTGAATGTTCCCGGAATCTGCGGGCTTCAAATGCCGGTGGTAGGCTCGCTACCGCCGGATGAGGTCGAGGTGTTGCGCGAGTGGATCGTCGATTTGGGAAGTTCCTCGGGAGGGACTCCCGACGGGGGGTAGAGCATGGGGTCGCTGCGCGTTTGCGCTCTGGCGTTGATGTTGGGTCTTGGGTCGTTCAGCGGAACGGCTTCGGCCGACGGCGGCACCGTTGCGCTTCTTCCGTTCTTTGGGCCGCAAGGCGCCAAGGTTCGGCAAAACGTTCAGAAGCGTCTCCGGGCCGCCGACGTGCAGCTCGTGCCCCTCAAGAAGGTCAATGCCGTGGTCAAGAAGACCAAGGGCTACGCCAAGCAGGCGGTTCGCCTGGACGCTTCGATGCTGGTTCGTACCCGCATGCGAAGGGTCGAGGGCCGCTGGGTGGCCGTCACCGAGCTTCGAGATGCAACGGGGCAACGGGTCAAGCGGCTCAAGACCAGCTCGTCGAGCCTCACGCGCGTATCGAATCGCGTCGCCACGCAGCTGCTCAAGACGGGGCTTCTCACAGGCGCCGGAGCCGGCGCGCCGAAGCCAGAGCCTGAGCCGGAGATCGTGGCACCGACCGAACCGCGGATCGTCATTCGGCCCTTCAAGGGAGCGCAGGCCTCCAAAGTTCGCGTCGCTGCAGTGCGAGGGCTTCGCACCGAGCCAATCGAGATCTACCCGAACGGAAAGTTCGTCGCTGAAGCCGAGCGGCTCGGATCCGATCTCGGGTCCGAGGGTGGCCACGTGCCTGCGGCCACCAAGCTGGCGGTGAGCGGACTGGTCGAGGGCGACGTGCTCCGTGAGGATGGCGTCTGGTCCGCGTACATTCGACTCGTCGACGGCCGGAGCTCACGCGTGATCAGTCAGCACTACTACGACGCCAGCACCTTGAAGGCGCTGATGAAGGTCGTGCAGATCAAGGTCGGCTCCGACTTCCGAAAAGACATCCGCAAGATCGGCGTGCTCGTGCCAGGGGCTGTCGCGGTGGCGCCCGTGACCGAGGTGACCGCTCCCCCTGTGATCGAGGATCCGAAGAAGGATGAAGCGGCGATCAAGATCGAAGTACCGAAACCCACGACCAGGAAGCGAGATGCGGACCGGCCCGCATCGGTCGATATCGAGGCGGATTTCCGAATTGTGCGACGAACGCTCCGCTACAACGACGTGGTGAGCCCCGACCTGCGTGACTACACCCTCAATGCAGGGCCCGGGGTCGCGTTGAAGTTCCAGTGGTTCCCGGGCGCGATTGCGACCTCCGGGGTGGGCGCGCAGTTCGGCATCGACTTCGAGTGGGAGCGACTCTTCGCGATCGACTCGACGCGCGCCGACGGAACGACCTTTCCGACCAAGTCGCAGCAGTTTCTCATTGGCTTGCGCTGGCGGTACCCGACCGGCCGCTGGGAGCCGTTCGTCGTCGCCGACTACGGGGTCCATACCTTCACCTTCGGTGTCGCCGGGGACCCGGTGGAAACCGCAGGCGTGCCGGGCGTGAAGTACAAGTTCGTGCGCATCGGCGGCGGGTTCCGCGTCGGGCTCGGGAAGAACGAGACCTTCATCATCGGCGCCAACATCGCGCTTCGCGGGGTGTTCAGCTTAGGCGGCATCGAGAGCAACGTCTGGTTCCCAGAAGCGAAGGCGAACGGGTTCGACACCGGGCTGATGTTTGGCTTCGCTCTGCCGCTCGGGTTCGAGATCCGTCTCGGGGTCGACTATCGGCGCTACTGGTTCGACTTGAATCCGGTCCCCGGGTCGGCGCCGTACATCGCGGGAGGGGCGCTCGACCAGTACCTCGGGGGCACGGTCGGCGTCGCATGGCGGCGGTAGCGAGTAGTTCTGACGCGAAATACCGCGCGGAGCGATTGACCGCTAAGATAGTCCCATGAGCCGGCTGCTGGCATGGGGCATCGTCATCCTGCTCGGTCTCGGATGCGAGACCGGCGAAGAGCCCGTGCGCGGCGCCAACCCGGGAAAGACGCCGAGGATTCACGAGGCGCCCCCAAAGCGTCTGAGAGAGCCTGTCGAGGCTCCGAGGCCGGAGCCGTCTTTCGAGCTCCCGAGCCTCGACCAAGAAGTCGTTGACGAGGAGGAGCGGGACCTCCCGGCGGAGCTCAGCTCGGCCATCGGCGTCCCCATCGATTGCGTGCAGGATTTCGTGGCGACCCAACCGACGACGATTCGCGTCAGCATCACGGCGACCGTGCGTCCCACAGGCATGATCATCACGCCCTCGGCATACGGGAGCGGGCTGTCCAAGGCCGCCCGCGAGTGCATCGAGCGCCGACTCGCCAACATCGCACTTCGGCCGCTGGAGGAGCCCGTCTCCGAGGTCGTCTCGACGATCATCGAGATCGACTTCAGCCCGGCGGTGATCGTCGAAGCCGACCCAGGTGTGCCCGAGCCCCGTCTGAAAAACGTCCGGGAACCGCTTCCGAAGCGGCCCGAGGTCGCTCCCTCCGGCAAGCCGATTCAGAAGCCGACCTCGAAGGAGATCAGCGGCGGCTTCGACGGCGGGCGGCCGATCCAGGAGCCGACCTCGAAAAAGGTGACCGGCCCGAAGCCGCGGCCGATCGACGGCTACGACGTCGACGAGAACGCGCAAGAGTGGCGTTGACGGTAGGCGGGGACTCGGGGAGCGCCGCCTCGGGGATGCATGGCTCCGATAAATTCGCAGTTCGGGCTGCAACAATCTGAAATCGCTTCAGTTTTGAGGCGGCTTCCTGTCCCGGCTATCC
>CBDUCC010000280.1:0-5512 GCA_965365555.1 uncultured Myxococcales bacterium
TCCTCATTGGTCGAAAATTCCGGCCAGTAGCCACCTTCGTCGGCGAGTCCCATCACCAGAAGCGGGAGACTGGCGATCCGAGCCTCGCGTTCCCGACCGGTCGACTCGTAGGTGACGGCGAGCTCGCGCCAAATCGTCTCGTGCCAAGGCTCCATAGCGAGAACCGTCTGAGCTTGCTCGATGGCGCGCGTGTGCTGACCGCTGGCCCGAAGGCGCGCGGCGAGCTCCTGGCGCAAGCTGGTGTTCGCGGACCCTTCGACGAGTCGCTGCTCCAAGGCCTCGATCGCCGCCTCGGGGTCACCACAGTGATCGGCGAGGATACGGGCGACTTCCAAACCCGCGGCGACCCGCTCAGAATCGTCGGCGGGGCGATGCTCCGCAAGCGCCGAGGCGAGGAGCTTCCAGTCGTGCGGCGATTCCGAGAGGCTCTCCAGCATCTGCGCCGCCCGACTCCCGGGTCCGTCCATGACGACCGCGCGTTGAAGAGCGGCCTTGGCTGCAACCCGATCCCCGGCTGCGTACTCGAGCTGGCCGAGACGCAGCCATGCGGCACTCTCGGCCTCGACTCCACCAACCTCAAGAAGGCGACGGGCGACTGCGAGTGCATCGTCGAGGTGACCGGTCGCTTCGTGGACCGCCGAAAGCTCTGCCAAGGCCTCCGGATCGTCGGGGTGCGCCGCAAGCGCTGCTTCGACGTGGCGGAGCGCTTTTTCCGGCGTTTCGAGCCGTTTCCGATAGATTCGCGACAAGCCAATGAGCACGCGCTTCATCCGGCCGTGATCTGGTGCGGCGGCCAGCAACTGCTCCATCGTAATCGCTGCTTCGTGCCAGGACTCGGTGGCTTCAAAATGCTTCGTCAGCCGTTCCAGGGCGTCGAGGTGTCGTGGGTGAATCTTCAAAACCCGTTGAAGGGTGCGGATCGCGGCGGGCACTTGGTTGAGCCGGTCACTTTGGATATCCGCCACCGAGAGCCAGAGCGAGCTCGCCCGATCGACCGATCCCGCACTCGCTGCGGCCTGGGACAGACGATCGACCAGAGTCGACCAGCTCGCATCGATCGTCATCACATCGATCAAACCTTCTGCCGCTTCCTGGGAGTCCGGCCAGATTTCGAGCGCCCTCTCGAAGTCGCGTCGCGCGCCATCATGATCGCCAATCCGCTGAAGCCGCACCAGTGCGCCTTCGACGAGGAGCTCGGAAGCCGCCTTCGGATCGCGTTCGCCTTCCGCCTCGCGCCTCAATGCATCGACTAGGGCCTTGGGGTCGTCGGTTTCGTGTGCAACCCGCGTGAGGCCGCGTGCGGCTCCGATGTGGTGCGGGTCAGCCAATGCCGCCGCGCGAAACTGCTCGATGGCCTCGGTGTCCTCCGACCCCTCGAGCGCCTCGGCCAGTCGTGCCCGATGCGCCGCGACGATCGTATCGTCCTGCGAGGCCCGAGCCATTTGAGCGTCCACTTCCCGAAGCAGCTCGCGGTCGCCACGCTGAGCTGCGAGCCGTTCGAGCTCCAGGAGCGCACCCAAATCGGAGGGATGGGTTTCGAGGATGCGTCGATGCGCCGAGACGATCTCTTCATAGGTTCCGAGACCTTGGTGCTCGAGCAATCGTCCGAGCTCGTAAAGCGCGGCCAGCCGGCCTCCGGAGTCGCCGAGGACTTCGGCCTGGGTGGAGTAAATGCCGCAAAGGGCCTCCCAAGCTCCCACCTGCCGGTGGAGCTGCTCGAGGGCGAGCAGCGCTCCGAGATGCCTGGGGTCGATCTCGAGCACGTCTTCCCAGGCTTGAATCGCCTGCCGATGCTTGTTCTGCCGTTCGAGGACCTGCGCACGCCGGGCGAACAGCGCGATTCGCTGGCCCGGATCTTCGGCGAGTTGCAACTCGCGCTCGAGGTCGGACAACAGGTGCGTCCAGTCTTGTTCTTCAGCCCGAACGCGAGCCAGGGCGTCGATCGCCGGTCGGTAGCTGGGATCGGCGTCGACAGCTGCCTGGTAGGAGGTGACCGCTTTCGCCCGGTCTCCAAGGTGTTCCTCGTATACCTGTCCGAGAAGGAAGGCGGCGCGGGCGCGCACCGGCGCCGCCGACGAACTTCGCAACTGCAGCTCCAAGACGTCGACCAATTCGTCCCAGGAAGCTCGCTCTCTTAGCTGTCGTGCCAGCTCCTGAAGCGAGGGCGCATGCGAAGGATCGACCTTGATCGCCTCTCGGTGATACCGAAGCGCGTCTTCGTCACTGCCGAGCCGATCTCGAGAGATCTCTGCCATCTTCTGCAAGAGCGCCACTCGACGTGCTTTGGCCGAGGTGAGGCGCAACTCCTGACCATAGACTTCCAACAAATCGTTCCATCGGCCCGCGGCATAGTAAAGGCGCCCCAAGCTCGAAAGCGTGGGGACGTGACGGGGATCTTTTTCGAGGGCCGCACGGTAGCGACTGATCGCGCCATCACGATCGTCGAGCTGTTCCTCGAGCACCTCGCCCGCGCGGTGGAGTAGGGCGACGAGTCGTTCTCGCTCGACCGTGAGCTCGACCTCGTAGTCGAGCGCTTCGAGCAACTCGCGCGAGCGATGAGCCCGCGCCGCTGAGCGTTGCCAAGCATGGACTGCGCTTAGATTGCTCGCGTCCTGCTGAAGCACTCGCTTGTAGGTCTGGGCGGCAAGAGCGTGCTCCTCGAGCACGTCTTCATAGAGCTGGCCGATCTTGAATAGGTACGAGACCGCTCGCGTGCCGGTCGCTCGGTCGAGCGCATTCTCGTAAAGTTGAATGAGCTCTTTCGGTCGGTGAACGTCCGAGAGAAGCCGCGCCAGTGCTTTGAAGGCCGTCGCGTGGTCGGGCAGCGCGTTGAGGGCACGATGGTAGTGCTCGATCGCATCGTCCACTGCGCTCAACTTGCTCTCGTAGATCTCGGCAGCTCGCGCATGAGAGTCTGCACGCCGCCGAGCGTCCGTCGTGTAGCGGGCCTCCTGCAGACACATTTCGATGAGCTTGGGCCAAGCGGCACGCCGCCGATAGAGCAGACTCAGTGCTTGAAGACTGGCGAGCGAGGTCGGGTCCAGGGCGATCGCGCGCTCGTGCCAGGCGATCGCCTGGTCGACGTCCCCCAGTTCTTCTTCGTAGAGACGCGCGATTCGCTGCGTGAAGGTGATCTTTTCGGCGGCATCCTCGGTCGCTTCTGTGAGTGCCTCGAGCGTCTCGGCCAGCGCCTGCGGCCGTTGCGCTGCTTCGTAATGGCGGGCCAGCTCCCCCAGGATCAGCGGATCCTGGGGTCGCAGCTCGCGGGCACGCTCGAGCACGCGGATCGCCTCGTCCCGGTTGCCCAGGTATTCGGCTTGCACACGCGCGGCTCGATAAAGTGAAGACGCCTCGAGGGCAGGGTCGGTAGCAAGCGTGGCCTCGGCCTCGAGCGTACGGATCAGGTCTCGCCAGCGATGTTGACCGTAGTAGAGGCGCTTCAAGGCCTGCACCGCGATGCCTGCGGTGGAGTCGAGTTGAAGCGCGGTCTCGTAGAGCTCGGCCGCTTGTTCGGGCTGCTGCTGACGGCTCTCCAGGAGCTGTGCACGGCGAATGATCAGAGCCGCACGGTGACGATCGTCGGACGCAGCGGCGTTCGCGAGCTCTGCGAGGTTTCGGTCGACGTCGAGCCAGCGCTCCTTCGCGTACGATCGCTGTTCGGCCGCGGCGAGGATGGCGGCATGCGATCGGTCGAGGGCTCGCGCAGTCTGATATGCATCCTCCGCTCCGTCCCGATTTCCAAGCACGTCCTCGAGGAGGCGCCCCTTGAGTAGGAACAGCGTTGCCTTGTCCTTCGGTTGTCGGGTGACACGCGCCTCAGCATCGAACAACTCCAGGGCTTCGGTGAACATCCGCGCGCCGACGAGAAGCCGTCGTGCGCCCCGAATGGCTGGGATGTAGTCCGCAGAGTGCTCGAGCGAGGCCTGGTAGTGCTGCAGAGCGCGCCGCGTATCCCGAAGGCTCGTTTCGCAGGTCCGCGCCATCTCGAAGTGAAGACGCGCCCCTCGCCGGACATCGGACGTCTTTTCGAGCTCGCGCGAGCACTCTTCCCCCCAGGCCCGGGCGAGCCGCTCCCGATCGACGGAAGACGGAGGCTTCGCGGGTGGCCGCGTGCTCGGTCGCGGGGACGGCGGTCGAGGAAAGGTTGGAGGCCCCGCCGAGGGGTGCTCCTCGACGAGGTCATCTTGGTCCAAATGCTCCGTGGCGTCGCGGTGCAGCGCCGTGACGTCCCCATCGTCGAAACCCATCCTGGGTCACATGCTACCCCGGTAAAGCTGGCTGCGCACCGGCTCTCGTGGGGTGCGGGGATACCCTACACCTGTGCAGTGGCCTTAGGCGGCAGGCGCGAGGTCCTTGAGCTCCTCGGCCAACTTTCGCTTCGCCCGGGCCTCGAGTTGTCGGGCACGCTCTCGACTCACACCGAGCTCGCGGCCGAGCGAGGCCAACGACGCAGAGTCGTCGCTTAGAATTCGTTTCTCCACGATGAGTCGTTCCCGGTCGTCGAGCACCGACAGCGCCCCGGCGAGCCGGGTCTGAATGCCGCTGTGGCGACGCTGCCGAGCGACGACCTGGTCCTGAGGCTCCGCCGATCCCGGAAGCATCTCGACCAGGGTAGAGTCGGAGTCGTGGTAGGCCGGTGCGTCGAGCGAGATCTCGCGTTGGTCGAGCCGGCGGAGGAGTTCCGTCATCTTCTCCTTCGTCGTGTCGAATTCCGATGCGAGCTTCTCGGTCAGCTCATCCGGATCGGCGATTACGTTCGAAAGGCGAGCACGCTCCCGACGGAGGCGGAAGAACAACTTCGATCGGAAAGGTCCGGAGCCGGCGCCGACCATGGTGCTCGAGCGAACGACCGCCTCGAGAACGAACGCGCGAATCCAGTATCCAGCGTAGGTCACGAAACGGGTCCCGCGGTGCGGATCGAACTTCCGAACGGCGGTGACGAGCCCCACGCTGCCCTCGGCAATCAAGTCGCCGAGCGTCACGCCGTACCGGCGATACTGGAGCGCGATCGCGATGACGTACCGAAGGTTGGCTTCGACGAGCTTATCGGCCGCCGCCTGATCTCCTTCAGCGACGCGAAGCGCGAACTGGTGCTCATCCTCGCGCGAGAGCTTCGGGATGGCGCGGACTTGCTGAATGTACCGGTCGAGTGATGCGGATGACTGCATGGTTGTACCCTGTACGTCTTTCGTTACGTTACGTTACCGGAGAAGAACAACAGATGCTGTCTAACTCCTGTCTAGGTATACATGGCAGCACTTTGCCATCAGGGCAAGATAAATTAGACAAGACCTGGACAAGATTCTGCCCAGGTCTCGCTATATTGCTAGAATGATTGAGAAATTCAGGCTGAGAAGCTCGAGCCGCAGCCACAGGTTTGTTTGGCCTGAGGATTGACGAACTTGAAGCCCGCCCCTTGAAGTCCCTCGACGTAGTCGATCTCGGTTCCGTCGAGATACTGGGCGCTCATCATGTCGACGTAGATGGGAATCCCGTGCGATTCGAAGGTCTG
>CBDUCC010000281.1:0-5506 GCA_965365555.1 uncultured Myxococcales bacterium
GCGGTGGCGGCGACGGAAAGAAGAAGGAAGGGCCGCGTCTGAAGCTAGAGACTGTCCGCCGGCCTCAGTACCTCGGCGGGTGTCGCGCACCGGACATCCCGCCGAAAGTCCGGATCAGCGCCGAGACGATTCGCATTCGCGTCCGCATCCCGGTCATGCCGGACGGCGTCCCGGTGAAGGCGGAGCTCGAGAACAGCCATCCGCTCATCCCCGAGGACATGATCATCAAGTGTGCTCTCGCGCAGCGTTTCGAACCTGCGCGCTTACCCGATGGTACGGCGGTTCCCTATCCGTACCGACGCCAATTTACGTTCAAACCGTCCAACATTTGAACGGGATTCGAAAGGAAAAGCCATGGAATTAGACCTTATGGAGATGTGGCACACGATGAACCCCGTCGTGAAGAGTGCCGTCATCGTTCTCACGATCCAGGGGCTCTGGGGTGTCACCGTCACCATCGATCGGCTCCTCATGCTCTTCATGTCGAAGCGCCGCTCCAAGGCGTTTGCCCAGGACGTGTCCGGGCCGATGGAGAAGGGCGATGCGATCGGTGCGATGAAGGTCGCGGAAGAGGCGTCCAAGAAGAGCCACCTCGCGCGCTTCATCTACCACGGCATCAAGACCTTCGAGGACAACCTCGCTCTCGGCATGGGCCGCGATCGCGCCGCGGACTTCGCCAAGCGCGAGCTCGAGCGAACCGGGGAAAACCTGAGCTTGAGCCTCAACAAGGGGCTCGCGGTGCTCGCGACCACGGGCTCGACCGCACCGTTCGTCGGGCTGCTCGGAACCGTCTTCGGCATCCTCGGCGCGTTCAAGGTGATCGGTCAGGAAGGCGGTGGGGGTCTGAGCGTCATCGGACCGCTGATCGGTGAGGCGCTCTACATCACCGGCTACGGTCTGATGGTCGCCATCCCCTCCGTCATGCTCTTCAACTGGCTGAGCGGAAAGATCGCGAAGTACGAGGCCGGTCTCGCGAATGCGGGCAGCGAGCTCGTCGACCAGCTCGAAGCGGGCGCCATCGGCGGTGGCGTGGCGGGCGAGGTCGAGCCTCCGCCGCAGGTTGCCCCGGCGCCGGCGGAATAGACGAGGGTCCTCGGAAACGAGCTGGAATCATGGGTCTCGCACGCAAAAAAAGGGGCAAAGTCGCACCGGAGATGAACGTCACACCGTTGGTGGACGTCGTTCTCGTGCTGCTGATCATCTTCATGGTGATCCTGCCCGCCGCGGTGAGTGAGCTCAATCTCGAGCTCGCCAAGATCGAGAACCCCGACGACGCGAAGAAGAACGAGGCGGAGCCGTACGTGCTCTCCGTCGATGCGGAGGGCGCGCTCTACTTCGAGGACTACAAGGTCGAGCGAGATGCGCTGGCTGGGCACCTCCAGGCCGCCGCGGCCGCCGACCCGACCAAGAGGCTCGTCCTCGTCGGCGACCACCGGCTCACCTACGACCGGGTGCGCGATGTCATGGCCATCGTGCAGGACGTGGGTTTCCCGGGCGTCGCGCTTCGCGCGACGAAAGCCGCCCTCGACGACGCCGAGGCCTTTGCGAAGAGCGTGCGTGGAGGGGACTCGTGATCAAGCAGCAGAGCCAGGCGCTCGGGGAGAACGCACGATGGGGATGAATGTAGGGGCCTCTTCCGGGAAGAAGGGGCAGGCGCAGCCGGAGATGAACGTCACGCCACTGGTGGACGTCGTTCTGGTCCTGCTGATCATCTTCATGGTGATCATGCCGTTGATGCCGGCGCACTTCTGGGTCCACGTCCCCGACAAACCCGACCCCGACGAGGAGATCACACCTCCGGACCCGAGCGAGCAGCAGCCGATCGTGATCAGCGTCAACCCCGACGGCAAGTTTCAGATCAACCGCGAAATCGTGCCCGACCAGGAGTTCGCACCGAAGCTCAAGCGCGTCTTGATCGCGCGCGGAGAACGCAAGGTGTTCTTTGATGCGGCCGACAATGCTCCGTACTCGCGGGCGGTGCAGGCGCTCGACCTCGCGCGCGTAGGCGGCGCGGCGCACATCGCGGTGCTGACGGACGGCGTGTACCAGGAATAGACCGACTCTCGAAGCGACACCCCAACCCCCACTGGATCAAGGATAGGTATGCCCAGCGCGCGTCGAGAAGGTCTCTGGCTGACCCTTCTATGGTTGATGACTGCCGTCATCGTGCCGCACGTGCATGCTCAGGAGCCGGGCCCGGCTGAGGAAGCGCCGGCCGAGGAGGAAGCGCCGGCCGAGGAGGAAGCTCCGCCTGCGGAAGAAGAGCCAGCCGAGCAGGAAGCGCCGCGTTCGGACGAGGCACCGCCCGAGGACATCATCAGCGTCGACCAGGACGGGAAGGAATGGATCACCCCGGATGTCGCGGGGGCCGAGATCGAGGCCCAGGAAGATGAGATCGGCGACGTCGACCGTCCGGTGGACGAAGTGGTGATCGAGTATGACGAGACCGGGGAAGCCGACAAGGTCACGGACTCGGCGGGCAAGGAGATCGAGGACATTGCCGTCCCGGTGGTCTCCAAAGCGGTGAAGGTCCAAAACCCGAACGAGCTCGAGCCCGGCGCCGACAAGGAGACCGGTGTTCAAGGTCAGGTCGTGTCGCGCCGGCCCAAGAAGGTCCTGCCCGACGCGCCGGTGCTTGCCAAAGGCAAGGAGGACGGGCGCCTGCGGAGCACACTCACCGACGAGCGCGGCCGCTACCGGCTCTATCTTCCGCCGGGCCGCTACACGCTTCGCTCCTACTACGACCTCTATCACGGCGCGCGCTGGGACAACATCCAGGTCACCCGCGGCGCATTCAAGCGCGTCAACTTCGTGCTCGATCCGATCTCCGACGATGATGCCGGTGTCGAGGAGCAGGAGGTCGTCTACATGGCGGACACCTCGAGCGAGACGGCGCAGCTCAACATTCGGCGTGAAGCGGTGACGGTGGCGGACTCGATCAGCGCCCAGGAGATCAGCCGTGCCGGCGACAGCACGGCCAAAGGTGCGGTCAAACGAGTTGTCGGCGTCACGGTCGACGACGACGGGCGCATCATCATTCGTGGTCTCGCGGATCGTTACAACCAGATCCTCTTCAACGACATTCCGATCCCTGGCGTCGATCCCGACGTGCCCAGCGTGAAGCTCGACATCTTTCCGACGGACATCGTCAGCAATCTATCGATCGTCAAAGTGCCGCGGCCCGATCTGCCCGGTAACTTCGCGGGCGGTCTCCTTCGCATTCAAACCTCGAGCTACCCCGCCGAGCAGCTGTTCAAGGCCGGCGTCTCGATGGGCTTCAACTCTCAGAGCGCGTTCCAGAAGATGCCGACCTACCAGGGCGGCAAGCGAGACTGGATCGGCTTCGATGACGGAACCCGCGCGCTTCCCGCTCTTGTAGGAAACGACCGACTCCGCGCTACCCGCGACGGGCGATACGGAACGTTCGACCAGACCGCGCAGGTCGGCCGCGCTTTCCCGAACGTCTGGAATCCGAAGACGCGCACCGCGGTGCCTAAGCTCGGTCTGAAGCTCACCGCCGGAAACACTTACCAGCTCAAAAAGAAGGACGCGCGCGCCGGCTACCTCGTCAGTGTCCTCTACGACTACGACGACAAGATTCGGAACGGCTTCAACCGAAAATACACGTTCGACGAGAACGGCGAGGTGATCAATCGCCTCCAGAATTTCGACTACGAGGCGGGCGTCCAAGAAATCCTCTGGGCCACGTTCGCCAGCGGTTTCGTCGAGCTCAATCGCGACAACGACATCAAGCTCAACACGTTCTTCACGCGGGCATCGAAGGACAAGACCTTGCTTCAGCTCGGGGCACGGGAAGACAACGACATCCTGACCACGAAGAACAGCTACAACTTCGTTGGCCGGAGTCTCTTCTTCAATCAGCTCCTGGGCTCCCACCGAAACCTCGGCACGACCGAAACCGATTTCGACTGGAACGTGGTGGCCGCGACCGGCAAGCGCGACGAGCCGGATCGTCGGGAGGTGCAGCAGCAGGTCCTCTCCCAACGCATTCCGCTCGCGACCCGGTATTATTCCGACCTTTCACAGCTCTCCGTCGGAGGGACCTCCAAGGTTCGGTTCCCGCTCTACAAGGCGTTCGACGGGCAGGCGTACGGCTCGGTCGGGATCACCGGAGCCTGGCAGGATCGCGAGTTCACCGCACGGCGCTTCGAGTACCGCGCCTTTCAAGGAGCCGGCGTCGTGGGGGATCCGGAAGTCGTCTACGGACCCGATGGCATGGGGCGCCTGAGCAACATTCAGGAGTTCACCCGCAACGACGACAGCTACAAAGCGGACAACAAGCTCGGCGGCGGATTCATGCAGCTCGAGACCCCGATCGCGCCTTGGCTTCAGTTTCTGGGCCTGCTCCGCTTCGAGGTCTTCAATCAGCGTGTAGAGAACAAGAGCCCGTTCGACGAGGCAATCCCGGAGGAGCAGATTCGGGCCACCAAACGAACGGACCTGGACCCGATGCCGTCCGCGAACTTCCGTTTCGCAATCAATGACAAGATGGCGGTCAAGCTCGGCTATGGGATGACCGTCATCCGCCCGATGATCCGAGAGCTCGCGCCCTACGTGTACGTCGACTTCCTGCGAGGCTGGAACATCTCGGGCAATCCGGACCTCCAACGGACCCGCGTCCAGAACGCCGAGGCCCGATACGAGTTCTTCTTCGGCGGCATGAACCTCTTCGCGGTCACGGGCTTCTACAAGTTCTTCCGGGATCCGATCGAGTTCGTCGTCATCAGCCAGGACAACAGCACGGCCACGTACGCCAATGCCGACAAAGCCTGGCTCGCAGGTGGCGAGATCGAGCTCCGCCTCGGCTTCGGCACATTCACCGAGAAGCTCGAGAAGTTCTATTTCCAGGGCAACTTCTCCGCCATGGCTTCACAGACGACGTTGCCCGAGGACCAACGTCAAACGGGACGATCCCAGCGGCCGCTGTTCAACCAATCACCCTACGTCACGAATCTGTCACTTCGTTTTGACGATCCTGATTCTCGCGTGATGGTCGGCTTGATCTACAACGCATTCGGACCCCGCGTCGTCGAGGTGGGCACCAGTGCCGGCCCGTTCAACAACCCCGACGTCAAGGATCTGCAGCAACACATTTTGGATCTGGTCTTGACCTATCAACCGAACGATCACGTCAAGCTCGGCTTCAAGTGGAAGAACATCGCGTTCGCGAAGCGACGTTACCAACAAGGCAGCGAGCTCGTGCTTCTCGAGAACATGGGAACGACCGTCAGCATTGGAGCTCAGTACATCTACTGAGGCAGGGAGCGACAACCAAACCTACGTGGGGGGCGTGACCTTCACACAGCATGAGGACATGGATATGAGGAAATACCTAGGAGTAGTTCTTGTCGGCGCGATGGCCGCGTTGGGTGCAGGCTGCGGCAGTAGCGATGGCGGCAGCGGCGGCAGCGGTGGAACCGCCGGAAGCGGCGGAGGCGGTGGAGCTGCCGGAGGCGCAGGGAGCGGCGGTGGCGGCACGGACCTT
>CBDUCC010000282.1:0-5437 GCA_965365555.1 uncultured Myxococcales bacterium
CGGCTCCTCTTCGAGCTCGTCCGCTCCGGCGTCGTCGACGAGCGCCTCGTCCGGCGTGCCGGCGTCTGCATCTTCGCCGACGTCACCCGAATCCTCGAGAGAGTCCGAAGACGAGGCCTCCGCCGAGTCCGAAAAGCCAGCCGAAGAGGCAAGCGCAGAGCAAGAGGCTGCAACGCCTGCCGCGGAACCCGAGGCGCAAAAGCCGGCCGACATTCCCGCCCCGCCCGATGTTGCCGCGCCGCCCGAGAATGCAGAGCGTAGCGAATCGGGACTCGCATGGACCGTCCTTCAGAAGGGTAGCGGGGACAAGCACCCGAAGGAATGGGACATCGTCACCGTCAACTACACGGGCTGGACGACCGACGGAAAGATGTTCGATAGCTCGGTCAAGCGCGGCAAGCCGGCAGAGTTTCCACTCAATCGCGTGATTCGCGGTTGGACCGAGGGCGTGCAGATGATGGTCGCTGGAGAGAAGCGCCGCTTCTGGATCCCCGGCAATCTCGCGTACGGCGAAGTGAAGAGCAACGATCCGCACGCCGCGTTCGGGCCGCCCCGGGGAATGCTCGTATTCGATGTCGAGTTGATCAGCTTCAAGGAAGCCCCGAAGCCACCGGAGACCCCCAAGGACGTCGCCAAGATTCCTAAGAATGCCAAGAAGACGGCCTCGGGACTCGGCTCCCGCGTGCTGAAGAAGGGCACCGGCAAGGAGCACCCCACCGAGACTAGCGTCGTCACCGTGGACTACTCGGGCTGGACGACCGACGGAAAGATGTTCGACAGCTCGATCGTGCGTGGCGCCCCTGCCACCTTCGGATTGAACCAGGTCATCAAGGGCTGGACCGAGGGGCTTCAGCTCATGGTCGTCGGAGAGAAGCGCCGCCTCTGGATTCCCGAAGAACTGGCCTATCAGGGCCGTCCCGGCCGTCCGCAGGGGATGCTGGTCTTCGACGTCGAGCTCCTCGACATCAAGAAGTAGGGCCCCCTTCCGAAAAAAGAGGAGATCCGAACGGCGACCTCGTGCGTCTACCTGAGCAACGAGGAGGCATCGATGATACGAGCTATCGCTGTTTTGGGTCTTTGTGCGGCCATGTCTTGGCCCATGACTTCCCGCGCATTCTGCGGCTTTTACGTGAGCGGTGCAGATGCATCGCTCTACAACAATGCGACCATGGTCGTGATGATGCGCGAGGGGACTCGAACGGTCCTCTCCATGCAGAACAACTATCAGGGGCCACCGGAGAGCTTCGCGATGGTCGTTCCGGTGCCGATCGTCCTCCAGGAGGAGAACGTCAAGACGCTTCCGCGCGCGGTGTTCGACCGCGTGGACAAGCTCGCAGCGCCCCGGCTCGTCGAATACTGGGAGCAGGACCCTTGCGAGCAAATCGTCATGTACGAGATGGCCGCGGGGAGCGCCCCGCGATCGACGGCGATGCGGAAGTCGGGCGTTGCCGACGCCGAAGCCGACCTGGGCGTGACTGTCGAGGCGGAGTTCAAAGTCGCCGAGTACGACATCGTCATATTGAGCGCAAAGGACTCGGGAGGGCTCGACACCTGGCTTCGAAAGAACCGGTACAACATCCCAGTCGGCGCGGAGAAAGTGCTCCGACCCTATGTCGAACAGAACACGAAGTTCTTCGTTGCGAAGGTAGACGCCAAGAAAGTGAAGTTCGAGAACGGCAGCGCCGTCCTCTCGCCGCTTCGCTTTCACTACGACTCCCCATCGTTCACGCTTCCGGTGCGGCTCGGGCTGCTCAACAGTGCCGGCAAGCAAGACCTGATCGTTCACCTGCTCGGAAAGGAGCAGCGGTACGAAGTCGCGAACTACAAGAATGCCTCCATTCCAACCAACATCCGCGTCGATGACAGCGTTCGAAAGGATTTCGGAGCCTTCTACGACGCTCTATTCGAGCGCACGATGGAGAAGAATCCCGGAGCCGTCGTGACCGAGTATTCTTGGGACGCAACGACCTGCGATCCTTGTCCCGAGCCACCGCTTCGTGAGAGCGAGCTCATGACGCTCGGCGCCGACGTGCTCGTGCCCAGCCAGAGCGATCCGTACTCCGACATCCCCGGCGTCGTCCCGCAGCGGCGCAGGCCTCCGCGCTGGCGCCCCTCTGGCTTCGTTCTGACGCGCCTGCACTACCGGTACGGAAAAGACGCGCTCGACGAAGACCTGGTGTTTCGCGCGGCCGGACCCATCGTCGGCGGCCGTGGCATGCCGGACCAGAGCGGCGAGCTCGGTGAGCGACGGGCACAGGCCTCCAACTACAACAACTTTCAGGGCCGCTACGTCATCCTCCACCCTTGGGAGGGCGCCTTGAGCTGCGACAATCCGATGCGAGGCCGCTGGGGTGGGCCGCCGGGCGGAGCCACGCCCAAGCCGTTTGCGGCTGGAAACACGGCACTCGGCGGTGGTCCCCAAACGCTCAGCCGGGGCTTGCCAGCGCTCATCCAGACCGACATCCCAGAGCTCGACCTCGAAGCCGGTGCGGCCGAGGTCGCGCCGACTGGCACGCTCGGAACGAGCCAGGATCCCTCGGGCTCGACCGGCTCGAGCTGCTCTGCTGGCCCGGCCACCCCGGTATCGCTCGGTTGGATTGCACTTGGCATCGTTGCTATGGGGCTCGCGAGGAGACGCACGGCTCACTAGCTCATGGCGGAGTTCATCTACACGATGAAGGGGGTGACGAAAGTCCATCCCCCGGACAAGAAGATCATCGAGGACCTCTATCTCTCGTTCTTTCCGGACGCGAAGATTGGGGTCATTGGCGTCAATGGCACCGGCAAGTCGTCCCTACTCCGCATCATGGCGGGGCTCGACGAGAACTTCACCGGCGAAGCGTGGCTCCGGCCGGGTGCCAATGTCGGCTACTTGCCACAGGAGCCCGATCTCGGTGACGCCAAGACCGTCCTCGAAGCTGTCGAAGCCGGCGTTGCACCGGTCCGCAAGCTCCTCGACGACTTCAACGAGCTCAGCATGAAGCTTGGCGAGCCCATGAGCGATGACGAGATGGCCAAGCTCCTCGAACGCCAGGGAGCGATGCAGGACAAGATCGACGCGGTCGACGGGTGGAACCTCGAGAGCACGCTCGAGATCGCGATGGATGCACTTCGTCTTCCACCTCCGGACGCCGATCCGAAGTCGCTTTCGGGTGGCGAGCGACGCCGCGTGGCGCTCTGCCGGCTCCTGCTCGAGAAGCCAGAGCTACTATTGCTCGACGAACCGACCAACCACCTCGATGCGGAGTCGGTCGCTTGGTTGCAGGGATATCTCCAGAAGTATCCGGGGTGTGTCATTCTCGTCACCCACGATCGGTACTTCCTCGACGAGATCGTCGACTGGATTCTCGAGCTCGATCGCGGTGAAGCCCATCCGTTCAAAGGGAACTACTCGCAATGGCTAGAGGCCAAGGAGCAACGGCTCGAGCAAGAAGAGAAGAAGGACAGCGCTCGCAAGAGGAAAATCGCGAGTGAGCTCGAGTGGGTGCGTTCGTCGCCCAAGGCGCGGCAAGCCAAGAGCAAGGCTCGCATTTCGGCATTCGAGAGCCTCGTTGCCGACGCGGCCAAGGCCAAGCGCGATGCGAACGAGATTCGAATCCCTCCGGGGCCGAGACTCGGCACGCAGGTGTTCGAGGTGGACGGGCTGACCAAGGCCTACGGAGACAAGCTGCTGTTCGAGGACTTGAGCTTCCGGGTGCCCCGCGGTGCGATCGTCGGAATCGTGGGGCCGAATGGCGCGGGCAAGACGACACTCTTTCGGATGTTGGTCGGCGAAGAGCAACCCGACTCCGGGACGATCACCGTCGGAGATACGGTCCAGCTCTCCTACGTCGATCAGAGCCGGGATGCCCTCGACGATGCCAACAACGTGTTCAAGGAGATTACTGGCGGCGCGGACGAAATCGACGTAGGCGGTGGGACCGTGAAGTCGCGAGCCTATGTCGGCTGGTTCAATTTTCGCGGGAGCGATCAGCAGAAGCCCGTCAAGAACCTCTCGGGTGGCGAACGAAACCGAGTGCACCTTGCTAAGCTCCTGAAGAGCGGGGGCAACGTGCTGCTTCTCGACGAGCCGACCAACGACATCGACGTGGAGACCCTGCGCTCGCTCGAGGAAGCGATCCTCGGGTTCCCCGGCTGCGCGATGATCATCAGCCACGATCGCTGGTACCTCGATCGCATCTGCACGCACATTCTCGCCTTCGAAGGCGACAGCCAGGTCGTCTGGCACGAAGGGTCGTATGCAGACTATGCGGCCGACCGCAAAGCGCGACTCGGAACGGACGCCGATGTTCCGCACCGAATCAAGTACCGCAAGTTCTCGCGCTAGAAGCGCGCCGTCGCGGCGACGAGCTGCGCAGTGATTTCGGGTTCGAGGGCCGAATGGCCTGAAGCCGGAGCGATGATCAACTCGCTCTTCGGCCAGGTCCGATGGAGTTGAAATGCGCTCTCGGCCGGGCAAACGACGTCGTACCTGCCCTGGACGATGATCGCAGGAATCTCTGCGATACGATCGACGTGCTCCAGAAGGTGGTTGTCGTCATCGAAGAAACCGCGGTTGATGAAGTAGTGGCACTCGATTCGGGCGAACGCTTCGGCAAACGAAGCCTCGCCGGTCCGCGCCACCAGCTGCGGATCCGGAATCAGCCGACTCGTGCTTCCTTCCCACATGCTCCATGCCCGGGCCGCGCGTAGACGTTCCTTGCGGTCCGAGCTCGTGAGCCGCCGGTAGTACGCGTTCACCATGTCTCCGCGCTCTTCTTCGGGGATCGGTGCCAGGTAGCTCTGCCAGGCCTCGGGGAAGATCCGGCTCGCGCCTTCCTGGTAGTACCAAGCGATCTCGTGCTGCCTCAGCAAGAAGATGCCGCGGAGAATCATCTCGGTGACACGCTCGGGATGCTGCTGCGCGTAGGCGAGCGCAAGCGTGCTTCCCCAGGAGCCCCCGAAGAGCTGCCAACGCTCGATCCCGAGGTGCAGCCGAATTCGCTCCATGTCGGCGATCAGGTCCCAGGTGGTGTTGTTGCGAAGCTCGGCGTGGGGCGTACTGCGTCCGCAGCCTCGCTGGTCGAACAGCACCACTCGATACACCGATGGGTCCCAGAAGCGTCGGTGGACCGGGCTAGAACCTCCGCCCGGCCCTCCATGGACGAAAACGGCTGGTTTCCCGGCGGGGTTTCCACATTGCTCGTAGTACACCGAGTGAACGTCATCGACCTGCAAGTGCCCGCTATCGAATGGTTCGATCTCTGGAAACAGGCCTGGCATCGCGAGCGGGCATCACAGCACGTTCGCAGACTGGCGCAAGCGTCGACAATGACTATCTTGCCGCCCGGCCATGGGGCAGACCGAATACCAGCGAAGAAGAACCTTCGCGATCATTTCTCATCCGGATGCGGGCAAGACCACGCTGACGGAGAAGCTCCTGTTGTACGTTGGCGCG
>CBDUCC010000283.1:0-5424 GCA_965365555.1 uncultured Myxococcales bacterium
CGGCCCCGAGGAACAGGCAGGCCTTGAAGAAGGCGTGCGTGAACACGTGAAAGAACCCGGCGGCGAAGAAGCCCACGCCCACAGCTGCGAACATGAAACCGAGCTGGCTGACGGTAGAGTACGCGAGAATCTTCTTCATCTCGCGTTGAACCACCGCGATGGAAGCGGCCAGCAAGGCGGTGAGCGTGCCGACGATGGCAATCGTGGCCATCGCGGTTTCGGACGTGATGAAGAGCGGGGACAGGCGGCAGCAGAGGTAAACGCCGGCGGTCACCATGGGGGCCGCATGGATCAAGGCCGAGACGGGCGTCGGACCCGCCATGGCGTCCGGGAGCCAGACGCACAGGGGAATCTGCGCGCTCTTGCCGCCGCAGCCGAGGAACAGGAAAAGGCAGGCGACAGTCGCGAGCGTCGGAGCCGCGCCCGAGAACCAAACGGGGAATTCTCCGCGGAACGCGCCGCCGGTGGCTGCCTGGTTGATGTCGGCAAACTCGAACGACCCGACGACACCGACGAGAATCAACATGCCGATGATGACCCCGAAATCGCCGATTCGGTTGACGACGAACGCCTTGCGCCCAGCGGCCGCGTAATCGCGATTCTCGTACCAGAAGCCAATCAGCAGATAGGAGCAGAGGCCCACGCCCTCCCAGCCGATGAACATCACAGGCATGCTGCTTCCGAGGACGAGAATGAGCATGGAGGCCATGAACAGGTTCAGAAAGCTCATGAACCGGGGGTAGCCTTCGTCGTCCCCCATATAGCCCACGCTGTAGAGATGGATCAGGCCGCCGATGCCAGTCACGACGAGTGTCATGACACCGCTCAGCGAGTCCATGACGAATCGAACGTTGATCGGAACGACCGTCCCGTCGGCCGTTTTCACCGAAAACCACTCGTAGAAGTGATACGCCAGAACCGCGTGCTCATCGCCGTGGCTCGCGCCGTACAGCTCGATGAACGAGAGAACGGCGAGGACGAACGACACTGCGACCGACCCGAGGGCCACGAGGGTGACGACGGCTTTGGGCATGGCGCGGCCCAGCAACCCATTGATGATCGCTCCGCCGAGCGGAAAGACGATGATCAGTAGGAGCATCAGCTGCTGAGTGGATTCTTCGTGCATGGCTTCAGTACTTCAGCAGGGTCGCGTCGTCGGTATCGAGGGTCTTCTTGATCCGGTAGTAGGCGATCAGAATCGATAGGCCGATGACTAGCTCAGCGGCGGCCACCGCGATCACGAAGAACGCGAACAGTTGGCCGTCGTGGTTGTCCGGGTAGGCTCGGTTGAACGCCAAGAGCAACACGTTGACCGAGTTGAGCATGAGCTCGATCGACATGAGCTGGATCAGCATGTTGCGGCGAACCAAAAATCCAGCCGAGCCGATGCCGAACAAGACCGAAGCCAAGGCCAGGTACGTGCCGATCCCCATGACGCGCTACTCCGTCCGGCTCCGCGCCACAGCAATGGCGCCGATGATGGCCACGAGGAGTGTGATGGAGATGATCTCGAAGGGGGCCGCTGCCTGCTTGTAGATCGCGGTGCCGAGCCCTTCGACGGTGCCGAAGCCTTCGGGGATTTCAGCCCAGGGCGCGTCGAAGCGGGCCACGGAGGTAGCAAGGGCCAGAACGACGGTGACGACCATGGCGATGCTCACGGCCCGGGGCGCGACCCTCCCCTCGATCGGCCCCACCTCGGCCGCCGGCCCGATCAGCATGATGACGAAAACGAACAGGACGACCACGGCGCCTGCGTAGACCAGAAGCTGGAGAACACCCATCAACTGGGCGTCGAGCGTCAGAAACATCCCGGCAAGAGCGATGATGTGAACGAGGAGCCCCATCGCTGCCCGGAGCGGACGCCGGGCCCAGATCGTCAAGAGACCTCCCGCCATGGCGAAGATCGCGGTCACGACGAATAGGGTGGAGCCGGGAAGCGTCACGCGGCTCCTTCTACCATGCTGCGGACGCTCTCGTCGTGGCGAACACCCTCGGGGATGCCGGCTCGAGCCGCCTCGATGAACTCTTCGCGAAACTTCTGGACCATTCCAAGCATCGGCATGGCCGTCCCGTCGGCGAAGGCGCAGATCGTGTTGCCCATCATGTTGTTGGAGATGTTGACCAGAAGGTCGACATCCTCGGGCTTCCCGCGCCCATGCACCAGGTTGTCCAGCACGTCGACGAGCCAGCCCGTACCTTCTCGGCAGGGCGTGCATTGGCCGCAGGACGCTGGTGGGGAGAACCGCATCAGGTTCCGACAGGCTTCGACCATGTTCACCGTGTCGTCCATGACGATGGCGCAGCAGGTCCCGAGCATGGTCCCGAGAGCACGATAGGTGTCGACCCCCATGGGAACGTCGATTTCACTCATGCCGTGCCATTTGTGCAGCGGGTGATCTTCGTTGGGGGCGTCGACTTTGCGGCGCGGGTCGAGGACCGGAGTCGACGAGCCTCCCGGCACGACGGCCTTCAGGGGCCGATCGCCGAGCATACCCCCGGCGTAGTCCTCGATCAGCTCACGCATCGTAATGCCGACCGGCGCTTCATAGAGCCCGGGCTTTTTGACGTGTCCGCTGATTCCGTAGATGCGGACGCCGCCGTCCCCGGGAAGCCGTCCGAGCGCGGACCAGGCCTCACCCCCCATCTCGACGATGTCCGGTACGGCCGCAATCGTCTCGACGTTGTTGACGATGGTGGGCATTCCGAACACGCCCTTCACCGCCGGGAACGGAGGTTTGAGTCGCGGCTCGCCTCGACGACCCTCGAGCGAGTTCAAGAGCGCGGTCTCCTCACCGCAGATGTAGGCACCGGCTCCGGAATGAACGTAGACCTCGATCGACTGGTCGATACCAAAGGGCTTGTCGCCCAGGTAACCGGCGGCGCGTGCCTCGGCGATGGCCTCCTCGAGTCGCTTGATGGAGAACGCAAGCTCCCCGCGGACGTAAATGTACGCGACCGGCGCGCCGATGGCGTAGCAGGAGATGATCGCCCCTTCGATCAGTCGGTGGGGATCCAGATCCATGATACTGCGGTCTTTGAAGGTGCCCGGCTCGCTCTCGTCCGCGTTGATCACCAGGTAGACTTGCTCACCCTCCTTCGGGTTGAGAAAGCCCCATTTCACCCCAGCGGGGAAGCCGGCTCCGCCTCGGCCACGGATGTTCGCCTTCTTCACCTGCTCCTTGAGCTCTTCGGGCTTGCGCGTGGTCAGTGCTTGGCGAGCGATCGCGTACGCGCCGGCGGGTTCGACGTTGGCGAGCTTCCAGCTCTCGGCGATGCCATAGCGCGAGGTGAGTAAGGGTTTCATAGGCTGGCTCACGAGTCTTCCCCACCACCCGGGTTGGTTTCGGCCGCAGGCGGCGGCTGTGAAGCAAGTCGAACGGCCTCGTCACTTGGAGGCGGCGGCGCAGAGGTCTTGGGTGCACCGAGCTCCGGCCTGGTCTCGAAGGTCGCGTGGGTCGCGAACTGGTTCGCGGCCGCCTCGGCCCCCTGCGTTGCATGCGCCTCGATGATGCGGTCCAGAAGCTCCACGTCGAGGTTCTCGTAGTACCGGTCGTTGATTTGGACCATCGGGGCCTGACCACAGGCTGCGAGGCATTCGGCCTTGAGCAGGGTGAACTTGCCATCGGAGCTCGTATGGCCGGCGGTACAGCCGAGCTTCTTCTCGAGGTGCTCCTGGATGGCTTTGCCGCCGCGTAGATCGCAGGACAGGGTGCGACAGACCCAGACGATGTTCTCGCCGACAGGCTCGTCGAAGAACATCGTGTAGAACGTGACCACGCCTTTTACGACGGCGGTCGAGACGCCGATGCGTTCAGCGACGTAGTCGACGACCTCCGGGCTGATCCATCCGTTCTGTCGCTGGCAGAGCCATAGGACAGGCAGGAGCGCCGCTCGGCGCTCCGGATAGCGGTTCAGGATCTCGTCGACCTGAGTTTCACGTTCCGGCGAAAGCGAAAATGCCATAGCAGGGCGCCGGGACGCTAGGCCCGGGGCGACGGCCTGTCAAGGTCGACGAAACGCGACTGCCAGCCCTGCACTTCCGGCGTACTCGCGAGAGCGGAGCTGTATGAGCACACAGGGCTCGGAGCCGGCCTCGGCGACGCAATTGGCGAGCCCCGCGAAGGTGCGCTGTTGCCGCAGACCGAACCATCGTACGCCGGCAGGGAGCTCGCTATCGCGGGGATGGCGAAACCTGGACACCGAGCCGTCGCTCTCGATGAACGAGATTTCGCCTTGAATCACATGGGGATCGTCGAGGAAAGCGGCATCGAGGGCCCTCCAAAAAGAGGCCTCTCGCTCCTCGACGTCTTCTTTGGTCAGCTCGATCCGCTGAGCCTTCATCTGCCGGAGGAGCGGCTCGAGGTTCTCCGGCACGGGCTCGTCGGGGTTCTCGAGCGCATCGACGAGCAGCTTCTTGCGCTCGATGTCCGACCGCAGCTCGAGCAACTGCAGAGCGCGGAGACGAAGCTCGGAGAACGACGTGAGATGGGGCTCTGCGGCCCGAACCACCTCCGACTTGTCCGTGCACGCCGCGAGGAGGCACAGGATCGGCATGAGCAAGAGGAGCCAAACGCACCGGAAAGGTTGGCGGCGCATGGGGTTTACAGTAGTCGACGGCGCATCCAAGCCCAACTAAAGTTCGCGCGATGGCGCTGATCGAGTTTCGAGGGGTCCAAAAAGCGTTCGGACCGAAGAAGGTCTACCGTGACCTGAACCTCGAGGTGCATGAAGGCGAGGTACTCACCATCATCGGTGGCTCGGGGCAGGGAAAGAGCGTCATGCTCAAGATGCTGATCGGCCTCCTGGATGTCGACGGCGGCGAGATCACGTTCGACGGCATGCGGATCTCGGGGATCTCCGAAGCCGAGTACGCGCCGGTGCGGCGACGGGTCGCGATGCTGTTTCAGGCCGGCGCCCTCTTCGACTCGCTGACCACGAAGGAAAACGTAGCCTACGGACTTCGGGAGCAGCTCTCTCTCAGCGAAACCGAGATCTCCGAACGAGTCCGAGAGTCCCTCACCTACGTCGGGCTTCCCGGCACCGAAGAAACCCGTCCGGCCGACATGTCGGCGGGAATGAAGAAGCTTGTCTCTCTCGCCCGAGCACTGGCCATCCGCCCGGAGGTTCTGCTGTACGACGAGCCGACGACCGGGCTCGACCCGATCAACGTGACTCGAATCGCCGACCTCATCGAGCACCTGAACGAGACGCTCGATGTGACCTCGGTCGTCGTCACGCACGACATGGATACGGCACTCGCCATCAGCGACCGAATCGCCATGATCCAGGACGGCTACGTGATTTTCTCAGGGACTCCGGACGAGCTTCGAGCCTCGGAAGACCCGCGAGTGCGCGACTTCATCGAAGGCAACGCTCCAGTCGACGAGGACACCGAAACTCTGCTAAGGAGTGCGGGGTAAGGGG
>CBDUCC010000284.1:0-5400 GCA_965365555.1 uncultured Myxococcales bacterium
GGGGCACCCAGCCGAGCCCTTCAGCGGACAGGAGCGCGACGCCGATCGGAATCCAGGCGAAGGCCAGATGGAGGACCCAGACCAACGGCTCCGACGTGGTCCGCCAACCGCGCCACCGGACGAGGCGAAACAGGAGAGCGCCGGCGGCGAGGAAACCAAGAACGGCACTCGGGCGCGCCGGTGCGGCGGTCAGTTGAGAAGCGGCAAAGGCAACGAGCAGCCAGGTCGCGACGAGGTCGACGCGATCGAAGGCGGGCGGGAGCTTCGAAGGATCGTCGGGCTCAGCCGGGGCCTGACGTTTCAGCCAGTTGCGGGTGAACCCGGGGATGATGCGACCGCCGATCAAGTTGATGAGCAGCACGAGGAGCCAGAGGCCGCTGAACAGCGTCACTTCAACCCAGGGCGCATTCGTGCGGAGCGCGGTGAAGAAGAGCGCGTTGGCGATGCCGAAGAGCGCCAAGATGGCGAGCACCTTGTAGTTGCGCGTGCTGCGCGCGGCGATGACCTCGCGGCTCATCAAGGCGAGCAGCAGGCCATCGTATCCGAGATCGGCGACGGCGGCGGGGAGGAGCAGGCCGTTGCCGGGAAGGAAAAAGAGGAGACGGGCGAGAATCCAGAACGCCGTCAGAATCATGAGCGGGAGGCCGGCAACGGGGGGGCGCTTGGTCCAGGTCGCGACGGCGGTGAGGGCGAAGCCGCCCACGGCCGCGCCCGCGAAGCCGAAGATCATCTCATGGGCGTGCCACCCGATCGGCGTCCGAAGGACTGTGGGAGCGGCGTGCATCCCGAGCCATGCCGCGACCCAGAAGGGTACGATCAGCATCGCGTGGATCGTCGCGAGTAAGAAGAGCGGCCGAAACGCGTAACTGAAAAGGACGGACATGGGACCGGAGGATGCCTCTACCCGGCCGCTGGCCGCGCGGCCAGTGGGTTTTCGCCCCGACCGGAGGCGCCTGGGATTCGCGCGGCCTACTCGGCAGCCGGATGGGCGCTACACTCGGGCGCAGATGAATACGACCCGCTTCAAGCTGTATCACTTCCCCGGAACACGCAGTGCGCGCATCAAGTGGATGCTGCACGAGGTGGTGGGGGACGACTTCGAGGTCGAGCGGGTGTCGCTCTACGAAGGCGAGCAGTACCGGCCGGAGTATCTTCAGAAGAACCCGAATCACTGCGTGCCCACGCTCGAAGTGACGCTGCCGGACGGTTCATCGATGCACATGCTCGAGAGCGGAGCGATGGTGACGTTTCTGGCCGACGCCTTTCCGGAGAAGGGACTCGCGCCAGCGCCGAGTCCGCTGTCCCTCGAGCGGGCGGACTATCTGCAGATGCTCTATTTTGGGGCCTCCTGGATGGACATGATGCTGTGGCAGGTGCGCGTGCAGGAGCACCTGCTTCCCGAGTCGGAGAAGGACGAGCGCACGATTCGGCGCTACCGGAAGAAGTTCGAGACCGAGGTCGAACCGCAGCTTCGCGCGCGCTTCGAGCGCCATCCGTTCATCTGCGGCGAGAGCTTCAGCGCAGCCGACTGCATCATCGGTCACAACGTGATGTGGGCGCGGGGGTACGGGCTCTGTCAGGACGAGATCTTTCGTGGCTATCTGTCCACGGTGTCGAAGCGCCCGGCGTTCATGAAAGCCTTCGCCGACGCACGGACGTTCGAGAAGGCGCCGCCGAGCGAGTCGAGCTTGAAGGGCGAGTTTACGGGCTGAGCACCAGTCACCGGCGGCGGTGCGGCCACGGGACTCCGGTGCGACGGTGGGTTAGGCTCGGCCTTGCCCGTGTCGTCTAGCCCACCACGACGGAAGTACCCTCGTTGGATTGCGGTCCTGCCCGTAATGGCGGTCTTGCCCGAAGTGCTGCTCCTCGCCGCATCGTTCGGATGCAGCGACGGCGGCCCGATCTCGAACCCGAGGCCGAGTTGCGCGCCGAGTGAGGTCGCCTGGCCCGAGGAGGCGGAGCCGTTCTGGAACAACGTCGAGGTGTTTCAGGTGAATCGGCAGAAGCCGCGCGCCGCATTCACTGCCCTGCCCGGACCCGATGCCGACGATGGCGATGCGCTGCGACAGAGTCTCCACGGCGACTGGAAATTCGATTTCGCCGAGTCCGTGCCGCTCCGCGCGCAGGGCTTCGAAGCGCGCGACTTCGACGACTCCGAGTGGGGCCGCATCGTCGTGCCTTCGAACGTCGAGATGCGCGGGTACGGGGAGCCGATCTACTTCAACTTCAACTACCCGTTCGAAGATGCGCTCGATGCGCCGCTCGCCGAGGCGTTCCCCACGATCCCCGAAGAAGACAACTCGGTCAGCTCGTACCGGCGAACGTTCACCGTTCCCGCGGCCTGGAGTGGGCGTGCCGTCTTCATCCACTTCGCCGGTGTGGACTCGGCCTTCTATCTCTGGGTCAACGGCAAGAGAGTCGGCTACAGCGAAGGAAGCCGCACGCCTGCGGAGTTCGACCTGACCCCGTTCGTCGAGGAAGGGGAGAACACGCTCGCGGTTCAAGTGTACCGCTACTCCGATGGGTCCTGGCTCGAAAAGCAGGACATGTGGAACATGAGCGGGATCTTTCGGGAGGTGTATCTGTTCTCGCCGGCGAGCACCTTCCTGCGGGACGTGGAAACGCGCGCGGAGCTCGACGAGAGCCTCGCGACGGGCTCTTTTTCGGTGCGGGCCGACCTGAGCCGGCTGGTGGAGCAGCCGGGCGGCGCGGCCATCGAGGTCGAGCTGGCCGCTCCGGATGGAAGCACCGTGTTCAGCGCAACGAGCGAGACCGCCGCGATCGACGCCTGCGGCGAAGCGGAGCTCGACGTGCAGGGGACGGTCGACGCGCCCTTGCTCTGGTCTGCGGAGCAACCGAACCTCTACCTGGCGACGATTACGCTTCGTGATGACGAGGGGAACGCCTTGGAGGCGACCCGAATCGACGTGGGTTTCCGGCGTGTACGGATCGAGGAGGGGATCCTCGAGGTCAATGGAAACCGCGTGATCATGCGAGGAGTGAACCGACACGAGCATGACCCGGACGACGGTCACTACGTGACCGAAGAAGACATCGTTTCCGAGCTAAAGGCGATCAAGCGGGCCGGGTTCAACGCCGTCCGCACCGCGCACTACCCGAACGTCCCGCGCTTTTACGAGCTCACCGATCGGTACGGCCTCTACGTGATCGACGAGGCAAACATCGAAGCGCACGGCTTGGTGCTGCTGACGCCGATCCGACCCGGGGACCTACCGGAGTGGGAGCCGGTGCATTTCGATCGCTTCGAACGGATGGTCGAGCGCGACAAGAACTTCCCCTCGATCGTCATCTGGTCGATGGGCAACGAGTCGGGAGACGGGGCCACCTTCGACGCGATGAGTGACTGGGTTCACGAGCGCGACCCGAGTCGGCCGGTCTCGTACGAAGGGGCAGCGGAGGGCTTCGTCGCGCCCGCCGGCGACCACAGCGACCTTCAGGTGAACTTCTATCACAGCGTCGCCGACACGCTCGACTACGTGAGCGAGCCGCGGGACAGGCCGCTGCTCCTGATCGAGTACGCGCACGCGATGGGCAACAGCTCGGGCAACCTGAACGAGTTCTGGGACATCTTCCACGACGGCGGGCAGGCGCAGGGTGGCTTCGTCTGGGATTGGAAGGACCAAGGGATCCGCGTTCCGCTTCCGAGCGGAGGCGACGGGAGCTACTTCGCGTACGGTGGCGACGTCGGCCCGGCGACGCCGCTCGGTGGGGTCTTCGGCAACAACTTCTGCATGAACGGGCTGACGCGCTCGGATGGGACTCCGCGGCCCGGTCTAGCCGTCTTCAAGGCCGTGATGCAGCCGGTCGGAGTCGAAGGCGTGGATCTGGAGCGTGGGATCGTGCGCGTGCAGAACCGCTACGACCTCATCGACTGGACGGAGCTTCTGACCGGACGTTGGGAGGTTCACGTGGACGGCGCCGTCGTGCAGAGCGGCGTGCTCGAGCTACCGAGCCTCGGCCCGGGCGAATCGACCGAGCTCCGCGTGCCGTTCGACGCTCCGAGCATGCCGGCGGGCGCCGAGGCCCGACTTCAACTCCTCTTCGAGCTTGCCGAGACGCAGCTCTGGGCCGAGCAAGGCCACCGCGTTGCCTGGGCGGACCTTCGATTGCCCTTCGGCGAGGCGGCGCCTCCCATCGATCCGTCCGGTGCCGACCCGCTTCAGGTGACGACCGAAAGCGGCGCCGTCCGGGTCGATGGCGAGGCGTTCTCGGTCCTGCTCGATGATGGGACCGGGGCTCTTCTCTCCTGGGTCGCCGACGGCAAGGAGCTCATCGAGCGGCCGCTTCGACCCGATTTCTGGCGCGCCTCGACCGACAACGACATCGGCAATGGTTTTCAGAGTACGGCAAAGGAATGGCGGAACCTCGGGGCGGAGCTGGCCGGTCCGGGCCTCGTCGTCGATGCCAGCGACCCCCGCAACGTTCGGATCGAGACGGTTCTCACGGCCGATGGCAGGGACGTGAGCGTCGGGCTCCAATACCGGGTGTTTGCCACGGGCGAGGTCGCGGTGGCGCTGAACGTCGAGCGCGGCTCGCTTGCGGAGCTGCCCCGGGTCGGTCTGGGGGCAGCGCTCCGGGGCGCCCTCGATCGGATCGAGTGGTTCGGACCCGGACCCGAGCCGACCTACGCGGACCGGAAGCTCCTGCCGGTCGGTCGCTATTGGGGAACGGTGGCCGAGCAGTACGTGCCGTACGACACGCGCGGTCAGGAATCGGGGAACAAAGCGGACGCGCGCTATGCGGCCGTGCGCGATGCCGAGGGCGCCGGGCTTCTGTTCGCTGGCGCGCCAGTTCTCAGCTTCAGCGCCCTGCCCTACGACACCCCGACGCTCGAAGCGGCCGCTCATCCGTACGAGCTGGTGGCAGACGGAGCCACGCACATCCACATCGACCTCGCGCAGCGCGGCGTCGGCGGCAACAACTCCTGGGGTCAGCCCCCCGAGCCGGCCTACCGGCTGGATGCATCGTCCTATGCGTTGGAGTTTTGGATGAAGCCTCTAGGACCGGGCGATGAGCCGGCGGCGGTGCGACGGCGGAGCCTGCCGGAGGTGACGCTTCCGGCCACTCCTTGAGCCATGCCGAGGTGGCCGCGCGGCCAGCTGGAGTGGCTTGGATTGACCTAATCCAGCGTTTTCATGCCCGAAGGCGGGCCTTCGTAGACGACGGCGCCGTCGACCAGCTCGATGACTCGGTCGCAGCGGCGGGCCAGTGCGGGGTTGTGCGTGACGATGAGGAAGGCGGTGTGGCGCTCGACGTTGCGCGCGCGAAGGAGCGCGAAGACCTGGTCGGAGGTCTCGGTGTCGAGGTTGCCGGTGGGCTCGTCGGCAAGGACGAGCGGCGGGTCGTTCATCAGGGCGCGGGCGACCGCCACCCGTTGTT
>CBDUCC010000285.1:0-5326 GCA_965365555.1 uncultured Myxococcales bacterium
GAAGACACAGGTGTCGCCATCGGGGGTGCCGTCGACGTCACAATCCACGACGGCGGCGCCGGCGGGGGTTGGGGTACAGACCACGGTTGTCGTGACGCCGGGATCCGGACCGGGCACGCAATCGAGACCTTCCGGGGTCTCGGTGCAGACCTGCGGATCACAGCTCTGGCCACAGGTGCTGTCCACGTCGCGTGCGCGAACCTGGCAGCCAGCCGGAGCCTGCGGGCCAACGATCGTGTCGATCACGGCGACGTTCTCGTCCTGCGGGTTGCAGTTGATGACGAAGAGGTCCGGGCAGAAGTTGCCGACGACGAAGCTGAACGTCGCGTCGACGTCGAGCATGCCGACCGGAGCCTGGAAGCTGGTGTCGCAGATGAGGACGAGGTTCACCTTGCTGGTGGTGTCCGCTGCGATGTCGAAGGATTCGGTTGCGGAGCAGATGACCTCGCCGTCGTTGTCACGAGCGCGAAGCTGGATGGTGCAGGGGCCGACCGGAAGGTCCATGAAGCCCTGCCAGATTTCCGCGCCGTCGCCGGGGCGAGCGGTGCCGAACTCCGGGGGGATGTCGCCCTGCGGATCGGTGCGGCCGTCGACGACTTCGAGGTTACCGTTGATCTGAACGGCACCGTCATTCGGGAGCGGCGTGGGTTCGTCCAGGAAGCTGCTCTCAGTTCCGAGACAGTTGATGGTGTATTCAACGCTCTGAATATCCGTGGGGCTCGTGCCCGGACCACTTTGGCCGGAGCCAATCGGCACCATGACGTTGAGCTCGGTGTTACCGACCGTACCGCCCTCGCCGCCGCTACAGCCGGCCAGGGACCCGATACAGACGAGTACCACCATCTGGGTAAATCGTGTCTTCCTCATTCGAATCACTCCTTGTACATGCGCCGCCACGACGAACGCAGCGGTTGGAAACGGGTTCACGATCGATGGCGTATCTCAACACAATTTCGAAAGTCAACAGTTTCTGACGATGCGCGCATCGCCCGCGTTTCGCAGCGAAACCAATGTGTTAGGCAGTCCACATTTGCGCCGAGAAACCTACACACCGATCGCGCACGCGGCCGTTGACGCGACGATTCGCAAGAACGATGGAATGACCTGAGATTTGCGGAATGAAACGCGCGCGCCTCGACGTTCTCGTCGCGCCATCGCGCAGCGCGCATGGATGGCGACGCTAAGGGTTGGACGTTTTCGGACAGCACGGACGAATGCCCGTTTTGCGACGCGCGCCGTGCCCCAAATCAACGGCGCGTCCGAAAACTTCCAATCGCATGCTCGAGGCAGTTCACGGAGCGTGCATGGAGTGGAGCGTTACTGAATGAGAACGGTGCCGGAACCGATCATCGGCTCGTCTCCGAGATCGACACAGGTCGGATCGGTTCGCACCACCTCGCCGTTCTCGATGACGCTGCGAACGTACGGCGCGTTGGGTCCACACTCGGAATCGGGAAGGTCGGCACAGGACTGTGTCTCGAAGACGATCTGCTGCTCACGGCAATCCGCTCCGCAGAGCGTGAGCCGCATGTAGAAGCGCCCCCGCGGCGCGCCCTCGGGCACGACGATGAAATCCAGCATCTCGTTTCCGTTGGTCTCGAGCTCCGCCGTGGCGATGGGCGCGCTCCTGTCCCAGACGGAGGTCAGCTCGACCAAGACGCGCCGAGTGGCTGAATTGACTGGGATTTTCGCCTCGATCGTATCGCCTGGTCGCACCTGCGCCTGCCCACTCGTCGACTCCTGCGCGCGACTCGTCGTTAACAGGAAGTAGGGCGGATTGAAGATCGAGAGGTCTGGCTGGCTGTCGGGGAAGGACGGCTGAACGCACGACTCGGCGGTCCCGCCGTCGGTGAAGTCGATCACGTTGACGGGGAGTTGCTCACCGCCGTCACCGCTGCTGCACGCAGAGAGAGAAACAAGAACCAGGAAGCAGGCCAGGGAAGAACGTCGAAGAGTGCGCATAGTCGGGTCCGTGGTTAAGAGGTCGCGGAGACTACGCGTGCCGCGCTCGATTCACAAGTCGGCGCGCGCTCGCGCAACGGGAAAACAGGTTCCCCTAATCTGCAAGCTTCCGCGCTCTCGATCAATCAGAGATCGACATGCATCTCAGATGACCGAATCCGTCTAACTCCGCTCCGGTCTCGCGCACGATCGCCACGTGTCACACCGTGTGTGATGCTGCTTACAGAAGGCGCACAAAGCGCAAGAAGGTTTCGGAAGCGATTGATCTCGAACGGGTGTGCAGGTTAGATTCGCGCTCCCCTGTGTTGAGCCGTTGGGTCTTTGCCGACCCCCCCCGTAGAGATGTGATGAACCGAAAACCCGTCATTCGGATGGTTGTGTTGGCGTGCTTGTCGTTCGCACTTGCGTGTAGTGGCACGAGCGAAGAGAGCGACACGGCGAGAACCGAAGTCGATCTGTTGATCTCGGATCCGAACACGCCGCCCGAAGAGATCCTCGCGTGGATCGACTTCGTGAGTTACCGGATCACCTGTCCGGAGAGCGGCCTCACGCCGTACGATGATTCGCTCGATCTGAATGGGACGTTCGCGGTGAACGCGAACGCAAACCCGCCGGTCTGGCAGGTCGTGATGGACCTTCCGCTGTCGACGTGCACGATCGCGCTTTGGGTCTTCTATGAAGAGGAAATGATCTGCTCCGGGTCGGACACGATCCCGATCCTCGATTCCGAAGGCGGCGCCGGACCGTCGAAGGTGAACGTCGAGCTCGTCTGCAATCTGAGCGCGCGCCTGCCCTCCGGTAACGTCGACATCGACGGAAGCTTCGAGTTCATCAACGGGAACTACTGCCCGAAGCTCGTCTGGTTCGGTGCGCTGCCGGTCGTCGTCGAGCCGACGGTGCCTGCGGTCACCACGATCGAAACCTCGTCCTTCGATCCGGACCTCGGCTGCGGTCTCAACTGCGATCCGCAGACCTGCGACTTCACGCAGAACCCGCCCGTTTGTTCAGGCGCGCCAGACCCGGGCTACTCGAGCACGTTCTTTGCGCCCGCAGGATACGGCAGCTTCAGCGACCCGGTGGCTACCGGCACTCCGCTCGAAGCCGACACGACCTACACCTGCGACCCGCTGCACCCGGGGCCCACCGAGATCTGCGTCATCGCAAGCGATGGCGACAACGACTGCGATCAGCTCCGCTGCCCCACCATCCACTGCCCCGACCTCTGCGCCGGCGTCGTCTGCGCGGACGACGGGGACGAGTGCACCAAGGAGTCCTGCAACCCGCTCGACGGCCAGTGCGTCACCGACATCGCACCCGATGGAATCGCCTGCGCGAACTGCTCCGCGACCTGCGACGACGGGGCATGCACAGGTCCCGAGTGGGGAGTCGGCGCGGTGACCGGTACCACGATGAGCTTCGTGGGAACGCGGCAGCGGGTGAACCAGACACTGGTCAACCCGTACAGCGGCGCCTCGATCACGGTCAACAGTCAGTTCAACGTCAACGCCTCGTCGTACAGGGGCACCGATGGCGTCGACACGTTGCTCGGCACGAACTTCGGTGACTTCCTAATCGCGCAAGAGCCGCTCGGCGTGCAGCGTATCTGCGGCGTCGAGCGCGTGATCACGCAGCAGAGCTTCGATGCGATGATTCTCTCGGACGAGTTCGTCACCCTCGGCAACATGATCATCGAAGGCGGCAATGCGGGCGACATCATTTGGGCGAACGTCGGCAATGACACCGTTCGCGGCAACAACGGGCCCGACCTGCTCGACGGCGGTCCGGGCGACGACGACATCGAGGGAGGCGCGGGCCCCGACACGATCACGATCTGGCCGGGCAGCGGCTTCGATCGGATCGATGGCGGCACCGGCCTGGGCGACGTCGTCGAAGTTGATGCGATCGAGAGTCAGATCACGATCAAGCCCTCGACCGACTCGCTCTACCAGTTCGACATTCTTTATCTAGGTACACCGCTCGCGAAGATCCGCGAGGTGGAATGGCTCCAGCTCAACGGTGCGTCCATCGATCTTTCGCTTTGCACCGGAGCGGAGAGTGACGTGTGCAACCTCTGTGGCAACGATGCGCTCAGTGGGGGCGAGGGGTGCGACGACGGCAACAACACGGACGGTGACGGCTGTGCGGCCGACTGCACGGCGGAGTTCTGATTCATGGGTGGACGATACATAGCTTTGCTCGCGCTCATTCTCGCCTTGGCGGTGGGTTGCGATCAGTCGAAGACCAGCACGAACCCGGAGACGGCGGTCGTGAGTGTCGAGGTGGGCCTTTCGGCCTCCGAGGTGGGCGCAGCGACGGTGACCTTCTTCGTAAGTCACCCGTCGGCGTTGCCGCAGCCGGTTACCGGCAGCGTCCCGGTCGCCGATCCGGTGACGAGCTTCACGCTCACGCAGATCCCGGTCGTGCCTTCATCCGAGCCGCCGTACACCCTGTTCATGACGGCCTCCAAGGACGACGGAAGCTGGGTCTGCGACGGGACCACCACCTTCGTTCACGACGAGGCCGACGTCACCACCGACGTCGAGCTCACCCTGGTCTGCCCGACCAGCGACACGCTTCCGAACGGCGAGGTCGGTGTCGACGTGACCTTCGACCGCAACTTCTGCCCGGTGATCGAGTCGATCTCCGCGGCCCCTCAGGCGACGACCATCAGCAACCCGGTCACGCTGCAGGCCTTCGGCATCGACCCCGATGAAACGGCTCCCGTCACCTATCTTTGGGAGGCCAGCAACGGGACGATCACGGATGCGAGTCAGGCGACGACCACGTACACCTGCGCGACCATCGGCGATCACACGGTCACCCTGACGCTCAGCGATAGTGATACGCGCTGCGACCAGCGCCGCGAGTTGCTTGTGAGCTGCACGCCCGACGCGCTGTGCAGCAATGGCATTCGGGAGGTGACCGAGTTCTGTGATGACGGCATCAACGATGGCGGCGAGCTCGAGTGTCTGAACTGCACGGAGTTCCAGATTTGCCTCGACGGCGATGTCAAAGGCACGGAGCAGTGCGACGACAGCGGCTGGAGCCCCACCTGCGATGCCGACTGCACCTTCGCGATCTGCGGCGATGCGCTCCACAACCCGGCGTCGGGTGAAGTCTGCGACGACGGCATCGACACGGCTCGGTGCGATGCCGACTGCACCGCTGCGTACTGCGGGGACGGCACGCTCAACGTGGCGGCCGGCGAGGTCTGCGATACCGGCGGCCAGAGCACGAGCTGCAACGCCGACTGCACCGTAGCCGGCTGTGGCCAGAGACGCCCCTCGGAGAGTGAGGTTTCTACGGTGCGCGCGATCTCAGGATCAGCGATGTTGATGAAGCTACGAATGTACCGCGCGTAGTC
>CBDUCC010000286.1:0-5289 GCA_965365555.1 uncultured Myxococcales bacterium
TGCACCACTCCCCAGGTCCAGGACGGTCTCCCCCTCCTCAGGCCGACCCACGTCGAGGAGCCCGAAGTATGCGGTCAGACCAGTCCCACCCAGCACGCTCAGCATCGATGCGAGGGGAATCCCGTCGATCGCCTTCACCTTCCCGTGAAGCGCGTTCGCTGGCACGACGCTGTAGGACTCCCATCGGGCGAGCGCCTGGACGATCTGGCCGACCGACCACCCGTCGACGTTGGACTCGACGATCTGCGATAGTGTTCCGCTCCGTACTGGAGCGCCCAGCTCGATCGGCGGAAGGTACGACCTGGCGTCGCTCATCCAGCCTCGAATCGCGGGGTCGATCGACAGGTAGAGGTTCCTCAGGAGCACCTCCCCGGGCCCCGGTGTGCCCACTGCCGCCTCGGTCGCCTCGAAGTCCTCGGCGCTCGGCGTCCCGACCGGGCGCCTCCTCAACAAAACCTGGCGATTCACGGCAACCTAGACTGAAACATGTTTCACTTTTTGCAAGCCAAGGGGCTGTCAGGGGGCGCCAAAGGCTCTACAGTGCCGGGCCATGGCACTCAAAGTCATTCAGTGGAGCACGGGAAATGTTGGCCGCTACGCCTTGCGTTCGATCGTCGGTCATCCGGAGCTCGAGTTGGTAGGACTGTTCGTCAGTAGTGAGGCCAAGGAGGGCAAGGACGCCGGCGAGCTCGCCGGGATCGATTCCGTCGGTGTGAAGGCCACGCGCGACATCAACGCCCTGCTCGCCATGGATGCCGACTGTGTTTGCTACACGGCCGACGCGGGCATGCGCCCGGGCGAAGCCGTCGAGGACATGGCGAAGATCCTCGCATCTGGGAAGAACGTCGTCTCCTGCTCGATGGTTGGCCTCGTGCACCCAACCACGCTGAACGACATGTTCACCAAGCAGCTCACTGACGCCTGCGAAGCGGGCGGCACTTCCTTCCTCACGAATGGCATCGACCCGGGGTTTGCGAACGACACGCTTCCGCTGGTGATCTCGGGCCTCTGTGAGCACTGGAGCGAAATCCGCATCCTGGAGATCATCAACTACGCCACCTACAATCAGCCGGAGACCATCGTCGACATCATGGGTTTCGGAAAGCCTCTCGATCACACCCCTGTGCTTCTCATGCCCGGCATGCTCGGCTTCGCCTGGGGCGGCACGATCCGACTGCTGGCCGAGGGCCTCGGCGTCGAGATTGAAGAGCTTCGCGAAGTGCACGAACGGCTCCCGGCGACCAAGCAGCTCCAAATCGGTCCGTATACGATCGAAGAGGGCACGACCGCAGCGCTTCGCTTCGAGATTCAGGGCATTGTCGACGGCCACAAGGCGCTCGTCGTAGAACACGTCACCCGGCTCGATGACGACCTCGCTCCGGACTGGCCGAAGAGCAATGGCTCGTACCGAGTTCTCATCGAGGGAGTTCCGAGCATGCAGCTCGAGTACGAGTTCCAAGACGAGAACGGCGACCATGCCGTAGGCGGCGTGTTGCTGACGGCCACACGGCTCGTCAATGCGATCCCCGCCGTGGTCGAGGCGAAGCCCGGCCTCCTCTCGGCACTCGACCTGCCGCTGATCACCGGTAAGGGGCTATTCAAGCCGAAGGCCTGATTCTGGCGACAAATGCGTCGAGAAAGCTGGCGAGCAGCGCTCGGGAGCTCTCGTCGCTGAGCTCGCCGGCGTCCAGTCGCTGTTTGGCTTGGCCTACCAGGATCTCCGGGTGAGGAAACACTTCGGCCAGAGTGCCGAATAGCACGTTGCGGAGCTCGGCTTGTGCTCGCGCCGTGCCGACGATGCCCGGGGCTGCGCCGACGATGGCAACGGGCTTGCCACGGAGCACCGATTTGAACGCCGGCCGCGACACCCAGTCGATCGCATTCTTGAGCACACCGGGGACGCCGTAGTTGTACTCGGGTGTGGCGATGATCAGCCCGTCCGCGGCCTCGATGTCCGCCTTGAGCGCGCGAACCGTCTCCGGTCCTCCCTCGACGTCGAGGTCGCCGTTGTAGAGGGGGATCTCGTCGATCGAGCGGACGGTCAGTTCGGTGTCGTCTGGGAGCAGCTCTTTCATGGCTTCCAGAAGCATGGTGTTGAGGGAGCTCTTGCGAAGACTGCCCGAGATTCCGACTAGGTTCGTCATGTGATCGTCAATCCTTCCGTTTACGCGAGGTCGAAGAGAATCAGCTCGCTCTCGCCCGCGGACGAAACGTTGATGTCCGTCGCCTCGGAGAACGATGCGCCGTCGCCTTCACCGAGCTCGACTCCGTTGACGGTGAAGTTGCCACGCACGACTTGGAGCCACGCGTGCCGGCCCTCCGGCAGCGCATGAGTGACCTCCTCGCGATCGGCGAGCACCGATGCGTACATTCGCATGTCTTGCGCGATCTGCACGGAGTCTTCAGCGCCGTCGGGAGACGCGACCAAGCGAAGCGTACCCCGACGCTCGTCACCGAAGTACCTCTGTTCGTACCCGGGCTCGAGTCCTTTCTCGTCGGGAACGATCCAGATCTGCAGGAACCGCACGGTGTCGGTGGGCGAGTGGTTGTACTCGCTGTGTGTCACTCCAGTGCCTGCGCGCATGCGCTGAACGTCCCCCGGGCGGATGACCGACCCGGTCCCCATGCTGTCTTTGTGCTCGAGCTCGCCCTCGACCACGTATGAGATGATCTCCATGTCGCGGTGGGGGTGTGTTCCGAACCCCTGACCGCCCATCACCCGGTCGTCGTTGATCACGCGGAGCGCCCGGAACCCCATGTGCTCGGGGTCGTAGTAGTTTGCGAACGAGAAGCTGTGGCGGCTGTCTAGCCAGCCGTGATTGGCGTGGCCCCGTTCATCACTTCGTCGGATCTTCATCATCTGCGTCTCCCATCAAGGACCATGGGTCGTTTGAAAAAACGCACAATATATGAAAATATGAAATTCTTATCCGGAAAAACGAACAATGGACCTGAATGACCTCCGCACCTTCGTCGCGGTCGCCAACCTGGGAAGCTTCTCCAGGGCCGCCGCCGAGCTTGGGATCGCGAAATCGACGGTGAGCGATCGGGTTCGATCCCTCGAGGAGGACCTCGCTGCGCCCCTGCTTCAACGCTCGACGCGGCGCGTGAGCCTCACCGACGCGGGCGAAGCGCTCCTCGACAAGGGTCGGGAGATCGTTGCGCTGGCGGCCGAAGCTGAAGAGGCAATGACGACGGCGACACACAGTGCGGTCGGACGACTTCGTTTGAGTGCCCCGACTTCGTTTGGGCTCCGTTTTCTCACCGATGTCGTCGCAGAGCTCGCGTGCCATCACCCGAAGCTTTCAATCGACTTTCAGCTCGAAGACCGCTCCGTCGATCTCGTTGCCGAGCGGTTTGACCTCGCGCTGCGCATCGGTCGTTTGCCAGACTCGTCCCTGGTGGCCCGAAAGGTCGGCGTGTCGAGGCGCCTGGTCGTCGCGGCGCCGGCCTACCTCGAAGGTCGCGAGACTCCGCGTCGACCCGCCGACCTTCGTGGGCACGAGTGCATTCTTTACACCCATCAGAGCAACCTCGACGTGTGGTTGTTCGATCGAGCCGATGGTCGAGAGGAACGCGTGCGCGTGTCGGGCCGTTTGCACTGCAATCACGGGGATGCCATCGCCAAGCTCGCGGCGGAGGGAGCAGGACTCGCCTGGCTTCCCGAGTTCATCGTGGCCCCCTTCGTCGAGGACGGCGCGCTCATACCGCTGCTCGAGGAGCGCTGTGTCGCCGAAATGCCGATTCATGTGGTCTTTGCGACCCGAGGCAACCGCACGCGCAAAGAGGAGCTGCTCATCGAGGCCCTCCGCGAGCGTCTCGGCACCTGATGGGGACTACCGGTTCTAGGGTGAGAACCCCAAGGACAAGAGCGGAGAACGACTCATGCAACTCAACATCGGAATTGATCCCACTCGTCGGGAGGAGCTCGTCGGACAGCTGTCGAAGTTGCTCGCAGACAGCTACACCCTCTACCTCAAGACTCACAACTTCCACTGGAACGTCACCGGGCCGATGTTCCAAACGCTCCACTTGATGTTCGAGCAGCAATACAACGAGCTTGCTCTGGCGGTGGACCTCGTGGCCGAGCGAATTCGCTCCCTCGGTCATCCCGCACCGGCAAGCTACGCGGCATTCGGCCGACTATCGAGTGTTCCCGACACCGACGGCGTGCCGAAGGCCCTCGAAATGGTAACGATCCTGGTAGCTGACCACGAGACGGTGATTCGCACCGCACGTCTGGTCGTGAAGGCGGCGGAGGAGGCGGGGGACCAGGCCACTGCGGACCTCGGAACTCAGCGGCTTCAGATCCACGAGAAGACGGCGTGGATGCTCCGAAGCCTCCTCGAAGAGTGAGCTGACGGGCGGTCTCGCGACGTGATACGTTCGCGCAGGAGAGATGCGACGGTCACCAATACTTTGCGCGCTGCTTGCGGCATCAATCATCGCAAGTTTTGAAGCGTCGGCAGTGGCCGACGATGGCAGTCCCGACCTTCCGACGGTCACTCTCGAAAGCCGAATCGAGTCCAAATATCTCGAAACGCTCGAGGAGCCGTCGGTGGTTGCCTGGTCGCTCAGCGCCGAGCTCGGCTTCTTGGCCGTCGTCAGCCACATCGTTCAGTTCGGCGACGACGGCACGCGTTTCGACTACCGCGCCGAGGGCGGGCAGGATGTGCTGTTCCCCTTCTTCAGACTCAGCACCGACCTGACGTTCAAGGGGCGTCACATCCTCGTGTTCCTTTATCAGCCATTGAAGCTGACCGGAGAGACGGTGCTCAGCGAAGAGGTCATGTTCGACGGGGTGACGTTTCCTGCGGGCACTCCCTTGAACTCGGTCTATGGCTTTCCGTTCTGGCGCATCAGCTACGCTTACGATTTCCTTCGCCGCAAGGGCGACGAAGTCTCGCTTGGCTTCGGGCTACAGATTCGAAACGCGACCATCACCTTCACGTCGGCCGATGGAATGCTTCGCGCGGACCGACGCGACGTCGGCCCGGTTCCACTGATCAAGTTTCGCGGCCGTTGGGGCTTCGACAATGGGGTGTGGTGGGGAACCGAGCTCGATGGGATCTACGCGCCAGTGAGCGGCATCAATGGTAGCGACAGCCGCATCGTCGGCGCTCTACTCGATGCAAGCCTCCGCGTTGGCTACGACTTCACCGAGAAGATCAGCGCGTTCTTCAACGTACGCTATCTCGGAGGGGGCGCCGAGGGGACCGAAAGCAATCCCACTCCACCGAGTGACGGCTTCACCAAAAACTGGCTCCACTTTCTGACGTTCAGCATCGG
>CBDUCC010000287.1:0-5277 GCA_965365555.1 uncultured Myxococcales bacterium
CTCATGTTAAGGATCTGGTGGTTCGGGGCTCGGAGAACCCCAACCTGATGCCGAAAGACAGCATCACGGTCCGGTTTCACTCGGTCGGCGGCTGGGGCGCCATCACGACCGGCAAGAACCTCGCGATGACGCTGTTCGACCTCCTCGGCTACCACATCAAAGCCAACCCCAAGTATGGCTCCGAGAAGAAGGGCCAGCCGACGACGTATTATCTTTCGGCGGCTCCGGAGCCAATCAAGGTCAACTGCGAGTATTTCTACGTCGACGTCGTGCTGTCCCCCGATCCGAACGTGTTCGGACACACCAATGCCCTGGCAGGCCTCCGCGAAGGTGGGGTCTTCATCATTCAGAGCGACAAGGCCTCGCCCAACGAAATGTGGGCGAGTATCCCGCCCGTCTATCAACGGATCATTCGCGACAAGAACATCAAGGTCTATTGCCTCGACGGCTTCAAGATCGCCCGCGACGAGGCGACCGACCCCGACCTCCAGCTTCGGATGCAGGGGATCGCGTTTCAGGGCGCGTTCTTCGCCGTCTCGCCGCTGATGAAGCAGACGGGGCTCACCGACGAGCAGCTTCTCGACGCGATCCGGGACCAACTCCAGGACAAGTTCGGATCGAAAGGCAAGCGGGTGGTGGAGGACAACATCCGCGTGGTGAAGCGAGGCTTCGACGAGGTGCGCGAGGTCGTACCTGGACCGATCACCGAGGCTAGAGCCGAGGGCAAAGGCAATGGGTTGAGGCTTCCGGTCATGGTGAAGAGCCTGCCGCAGAGCCAATCACCGATGACCGACATCCATCGCTTCTGGGAGCAGACCGGCAGCTTCTATGCCCGAGGCATGGGCAACGACAACCTCGCAGACCCGTTCATCGGGCTCGGAATCATGCCCCCGTCGTCCGCGCTGTTTCGAGACATGACGGGAATTCGCTTCGAGCACCCCGAGTGGGTGCCCGAAAACTGCACGGCCTGTGGCGATTGCTACACCGTATGCCCGGACACCGCGATCCCCGGGCTCGTCAACGAGGTGGGCCAGGTCCTCGACACCGTAGTCGATCGGGTGCGCAAGAACGGTCACGGAGCGGAGATCGAGCACCTTCCGAAGGCGGCCAAGCTCATGGAGCGCCATCTCCACACCCTGTTCCAGCAGTCGGAAGATACGGATTCCGTCTCGGCATTGATGGACCGGGCGATGGAGCAGACGGTTGCGGAGAGCGATCTTCAGGGCAGCGAGAAGCAGCAGCTCGCAAAGGAGCTCGGATACTTCAAAGAGGAGCTCAACGGCTTCAAGTTTGCGCTGACCCGAGCGCACTACAGGTTGGCTGAGCAGGACCAGCCGGGAAGTGGCGGTCTTCTTTCGATCACGGTCAACCCATACACCTGCAAAGGCTGCATGGAGTGCGTTCAAGTCTGCAACGACGACGCGCTTCGCCCCGTGAAGCAGACCACGGAGTCGGTCGAGCTCCTGCGCGACAACTGGAATCTTTGGACCGACCTGCCCACGACGCCGAAGAAGTACATCCGGGTGGACGATCTGGAAGAAGGCATCGGCACGTTGGAGTCGATCCTCCTCGACAAGAACAACTACCTGCCGTTCACGAGTGGCGACGGCGCCTGCCTCGGCTGCTCTGAAAAGACCGCCATTCATCTTTTCGTCGCCACCGTGGAGGCCCTGATGCAACCGCGGATCGCCAAACACCTGCGGCACATCACGGACCTGATCGAGCGGCTGAAGAATCACATCCAGCTCGAGCTCGCCGGCGGGATCGACGTGAGTCACCCCGATGTGATGGCGAAGATCATCGACGATATTGGCGACCGGGATGTCACGCTCGCGAGCATTGCCGAGCGCGTGGAACGCATCGGAGGCGGACGACCGATCGACCAAGACTGGCTTCGGCGCATGACCAAGCTGGTCGCGGATCTCGAGCAGCTCAAGTGGAAGTACACCGAGGGAACGACCGGTCGCGGCCGGACTAGCCTCGGTATGATCAATAGCACTGGGTGTACCTCCGTCTGGGGGAGCACGTATCCCTTCAATCCATACCCGTTTCCTTGGGCCAACCACCTCTTCCAAGACTCCCCTTCGATGGCGATGGGAATCTTCGAAGGCCACATGGCGAAGATGGCCGATGGCTTCAAGGCCGTGCGCATGGCGGAGCTCGAGCTCAGTCGGAAGTACAACCCTGCCGAGCATGCCGAGTTCTTCACGTACTTCAATTGGCACAAGTTCAGCGACGAGGAGTGGGAGCTCTGCCCGCCGGTCGTCGCCGTCGGCGGCGATGGCGCAATGTACGACATCGGCTTCCAGAACCTCTCCCGCGTGATGGCTTCCGGCAAGCCGATCAAGATCGTGGTGGTGGACACGCAGGTCTACTCGAATACAGGCGGTCAAGCCTGCACCTCGGGCTTCATCGGACAGGTCTCCGACATGGCCCAGTATGGAAAGGCGATTCAGGGCAAGCAGGAACCGCGCAAGGAGATCGGGCTCATCGGAATGGCGCATCGCACCACCTACGTGATGCAGAGCACCATCGCTCACCCCGGTCACATGATCGAAGGCTTCATTCAGGGCTTGAAGGCCCGCCGACCCGCGCTGTTCAACATCTACAGTAACTGCCAACCCGAGCACGGAATCGGCGACGACATGAGCTCGGCGCAGTCGAAACTAGCGGTGGAATCGAGGGCCTATCCCTTGTTCCGCTACGACCCCGATGCGGGCAAGACGCCCGCCGAATGCTTCGACCTCGAGGGCAACCCGGAGCCCGACGAGGATTGGCCGACCTACACGATCAAGTACCAAGAAGACGGCGTCGAGAAGCAAATGGATCTGCCGCTGACCTTCGCGGACTTCGCGATGACCGAGACTCGGTTCCGCAAGCACTTCCGCGTTGCCCCGCGGGACACGTGGAATGACAACATGGTGCCACTCGCCGAGCTTCTCGAAATGGACGAGGACGATCGCGACGGCTTGTTCCCTTACGTGTGGATGGTCGACCGAGAAGGGCAGCTGACCCGGCTTCTCGTGGCGCAACCGATCGTCGAGTCCTGCGAGGATCGCCGTGACTTTTGGACGATGCTTCGCGCGCTCGTTCACGAGGAGCAGGCTCCGCCGGAGTCACTCCTGGAGCAGGCCCGGCAAGACGTCGTTGGCAAGATGGTGTCCGAGCTCATGCAGATCGCTGACGAATCGCTTGCTGGATCGGCCGCGGCTTCGTCTGGCGGCGCTGTTGCTTCGGCGACGCCCGCCATCGCGCAGGGAGCCACGGAAGCGCCGCAAGTGCAGGTGCCGGCCGCGAAGAGGCCGGCCGCCACGGGCGATTATCTCGCCCCTTGGATCGACACCGTCGACTGCACGGCCTGTGACGAATGCATCCAGATCAACCCCAAGATCTTCGAGTACAACGAGGACAAGAAGGCGGTGATCAAGAATCCGGAGGGTGGTCCCTACAAAGACCTCGTGAAGGCCGCGGAGCGATGCACCGCCCGTGTCATCCACCCCGGTCTGCCGAGGAACCGCAACGTGAAGGGGATCGAGAAGTTGATCAAACGCGCCGAGAAGTACAACTGAGGAGCGAGCTGCTAACCGACCGATGAGACTTTTGGGGATGAAGACGTTCCGGCACGGGGTCCACCCACCGGAGTCGAAGGATGAAACTAGCGGACTTCCGATTCGTCAGTTTCCCTTCGCCCCACTTTTGATCATTCCCTTAGTACAGCACATGGGTGCGCCGTCGATTCCCGTCGTCGCCGAAGGCCAAGAGGTCTCGAGAGGCCAGCGAATCGCTCGCGCCGATGGCTTCATGTCGGTTTCGATGCATGCATCGGCTTCGGGCCTGGTCCGCAAGATCGCCCTCGCGCCGAGCGTCAGCGGGCGCATGGTGCCCGCGGTCTACCTGGAGCCGTTTCCGGGATCTACACAGGAGGTCGAAGAGGGCACTCCCTGTCCGCTCGAGACGTCGAGCGCCGACGAGATCATCGCCGCCATCCAGGAAGCCGGCGTCGTGGGACTCGGAGGCGCAGCGTTTCCGACCCATGCCAAGCTCAAGGTCCCCGAGGAAAAGTTCATCGATACGCTGATCATCAACGGGGTCGAGTGTGAGCCGTTTCTGACGACCGATCACCGAGTGATGCTCGAGCAGAGCGAAGACATCTTCATGGGCATCCGATACCTCTTGAAGGTGTCCGGCGCTCAGAAGGTCATCATCGCGGTCGAGGCGAACAAACCCGATGCCGCCGCCCACCTTCGTGAGCGCTTTCCTGGCGACGTGAACGGTTCGGTCGAGGTGCTCCAAGTGAAGTACCCGCAGGGGGCGGAGAAGATGTTGTTTGCCGCGCTTCTTGGCCGAGAGGTTCCGTCCGGAGGGTTGCCCGTCGACATTCACGCCTTGTGCTGCAACGTCGCAACGACCGCCGAGATCGGTCGCTTGTTGCCGAAGGGTAGGGGGATCCAGGAGCGTGTGATCACCGTGACAGGACCGGCCGTGAAGCGGAAGGGCAACTACCGAATCCCGATCGGCACGCCGCTCCGTTTTCTACTCGAGCACGTGGGCGTGGAGGACGACGTCAACCGCGTATTCCTTGGCGGACCGATGATGGGCGCCGCGGTGTCGAGCCTGGACATCTCGATCACCAAGGGGACGTCGGGCGTCACTGCGTTTACCGACTCTGCTGCAGAGCGCACGCACAGCCCGACATACCCGTGCATTCGATGTGGCTACTGCGTCGATGCCTGCCCGATCTTCCTGAACCCTGCGTTGCTCGGAAAGTTGGCTGCGAACGAGGAGTTCCAGGTCATGGCCGAAGAGCACAACCTCATGGACTGTTTCGAGTGCGGGTCTTGCTCCTTCGTCTGTCCCTCGCACATCCCACTCGTCCAGCGGTTTCGCGCGTCGAAGGCCGCAGTGCGAAAGGCGGCGGCTGCCAGCAAGGCAGGAGCAGCCTGATGCCTACACCAGGCAAGACGCTCGAGATTCGAACCTCACCGCACATCCTGAGCGGCTACAGCGTCGATTCGATCATGTTCAACGTCGTTCTGGCCCTGCTGCCGGCGACGGGGTTTGCCATTTTCGCGTTCGGGCTGGCCGGTCTACTCACCTTGGTGATGGCTTTGCTGTCCTGTGTCCTTACAGAGCATCTGATCTGTCGCGCGTCGGGCAAGCCGAGCACAGTCGGCGATTGGTCGGTGACCATCACCGGCCTTCTCTACGGCCTCACCCTGCCACCGGGGCTCCCTCTGTGGATGGTGGCCGTCGGAGGCGTGATCTGCGTGGCTTTGG
>CBDUCC010000288.1:0-5266 GCA_965365555.1 uncultured Myxococcales bacterium
CTGCCAGGTTGTCCCGAAGCCGGGGGGAGAACGCCCCCGTCGGCTTCGATGCATGGACCATCGCCACTGCCGCATCGCCCAGGCCCAGATTCGACTCCGATCCCATCACGACGGCACCGTGACGTCGCAGATGGATCGCAACGTCGCGTACGAGGTTCTTGCTGCTGTCGTTCCACGGCGGCGCCACGGGTTTCGACACGAAGAGCACATCCGTCATCGATCACGGAGTTACGCGGGGCGTACTCACTGCGCAAGCCTTGACCCCAGCAACTCGAGGCGATAGCTCAGCAAGCCGATGATCGAAGGTCGTACCATCGCGGTAGTCATGCCAGCGTTCAACGAGGAGAAGCTCGTTGGTAGGACCTTGGCGAGCATTCCGCCCCAGGTGGATCAGATCATCGTCGTCGATGACGGAAGCGAGGATGCCACGGCGGCGGCAGCGCTCGGCTCCAAGCGCTCGATCGAGCTGATCTCCCACCGCTCGAATCGAGGTGCCGGCGCCGCGATCGCGACGGGTTGCCTTCGCGTTCGAGAGCTCGGACTGGATGTGGCCGTGATCATCGCAGCCGACGGACAGATGGCTCCCGAGGATCTCGCTCCGATGGTTCGCAGCTTGTTCGAGAACGAGGCAGACCTCCTCAAAGGCGATCGTTTGAGTTGGCCGGGTGCGCGCCGAGTCATGCCGCTCCACCGATGGCTCGGCAACTGGGTGCTCTCCTGGGCAACCCGGGTGGCGATTGGAATCCAGGTGACCGATTCGCAGTGCGGCTACGTAGCGCTCAGCCGAAGAGCGCTGGCGACGGTCGACTGGACCCGATTGTGGAGGGGCTATGGATACCCGAACGACTTGCTCAGCCTCGCGACGGGACGACGCCTACGCATCCAAGAGACCCTCGTGCGTCCCATCTACGCCGAGGAAGAAAGCGGGATTCGCATGCGGCATGCGCTGATCGTGATCCCGTTCGTGCTCGTTCGTGCCTGGGTTCGTCGCATCGTGGTCGGTGCTATAGAGCCACAATGGCCGACATCGACATTTTCAACGGCGACGCCGACGGCATCTGTGCCCTCACCCAACTCCGAAACGCGGAGCCGCGCAAGAGCACTCTCATCACGGGGGTGAAACGCGACATTGCCCTCGTTGCCAAGGCCGAGGTGGCGCAAGGCGATCGGATCACAGCCCTTGACATCAGCTTCGACAAGAACCGTGAGGGCGTCGTTGCTGCCCTCGAAGCCGGCGCCGAGGTGTTCTACGTCGACCACCACTTCGCCGGGGAGATTCCGGAGCACGAGAAGCTAACCACCCTCATCGATACCGATGCGAACGTATGCACCAGCCTTCTGGTCAACGGACACCTCAGAGGCGCCCATGTCGAATGGGCCGTGACCGGCGCCTTCGGGGACAATCTCAAGGCCAGCGCTCGGAAGATCGCAGAGCCGCTCGGACTCTCGGAGGCAGAGCTCGATCTCCTCGAGAGGCTAGGCACGTACATGAACTACAACGGGTACGGCTCTTCGCTCGACGATCTTCATTTCACGCCGGCGGACTTGTTCGAGCGCGTGCGGACTTACCCAACCCCGTTCGCGTTCGTCGAGCAGAGCGCGGCCACGTTCGAACAGCTCGAGGGTGGGTATCTTCAGGACATGAGCTCCGCCGAGGCCACCCAGCCGGTCCGAGCGGACGATGCGACCGCGGTCTTCATCTTTCCGAACGAGGCATGGGCGCGACGTGTCTCCGGGGTCTACAGCAACGACCTAGCAAACGAACACCCAGCTCGCGCGCACGCCGTGCTCACCGAGCGCGCCGACGGGACCTACCTCGTGAGCGTCCGAGCTCCCCTACAGAACAAGCAGGGAGCAGACACCCTGTGTCGGCAGTTTCCGACGGGGGGCGGCCGCGCCGCTGCGGCCGGAATCAACGCGCTTCCAGGCGATCAGCTGGACGCCTTCGTCGACGCCTTCAGCGCCCTGTACCGCTGAGCGAATGGCCGGGGCGGCCCGCGTCTCTTTTCAGGAGCCATTCGATACGGCTAGCCCCCGTCTCAGCGACGGCCGATCCCGGTCCAAAGACTCTCGTGCAGGTGGTTCAGAATGCACTCGGCGCTTGGCGAGGGCTCATCGACCTTCAATCTCCCGTCGATCCACAGGAACGCCGCGCCGTGCACCGCCGACCAGGCCAACAGACCGGCCTCGCTCACGCTGCGCCGCAGAAGTCCCTCGTCCTCGCAGCTTTGGACGACTCCTTCGAAAGCGGCGAACGCCGCATCGCCCGCCTCGCAGAGCTCGGGGATGTCGCGCGAGGGCATCCAGCCGAACATCAGTCGGAACAGCTCGGGTTGGCCGGTCGCGAAGCGGAGATAGCCGGTCCCGGCCTTTTTCAGGCGCTCTTCGGCGTTCGGGGCGGCGTCGGTGTCTCGAAGCATCTCCGCGCGGAGCGTTCGGTAGCCCTCCGCGGCCAGGGCGGCGAGGAGGGCATCTGTGTCTTCGAAGTGCCGATACGGCGCACCCGGGGTGACCCCCAGTCGGCGCGCGAGCTTGCGAAGCGAGAGGCCGGAGGGCCCTTCCTGTTCGAGCAAAGTCGCCCCCGCGTCCAAAAGGGAGCTCCGCAAATCACCGTGATGATAGCCTTTCTTTGCGAGTTCCATGCCCAAGTGTAACGTGATCATCGGTTCCGAGTAAACACTGTTGACATTCGAAGTGAACGTCGCATACATCAAAGTATACAGTGACTACATAGGAGGTCCCGATGAATCACACAGCTCTCAGCATCGCCACGGTCATCGCGCTTGGAATGGGCGGCTGCGCCAGTGCCGGCGTCCATCCGGCCTCGAGCCTGCCGTCCGCAGACTCGGTCGCCACCAGGGGCTACGCTCCGGCGGAGCTCGACCCGCTTTGGTCGGGCCAAGCCCCGGTGTCCCGGGGTCTTCAGCAGACGCTCGCTTCCGAATCGGTGGGAAGCGACCTCTGGAACCCGGCCGAGGTTGCCCGGAGTTGGGAAGTCGAGCCCTCGAAGCCCGAGCCCCGAGGTCTCTTCAGTCGGTCCCACACCGATCTGAAGTTTTAAGGCCCAGCCGCCAAAATTACTTTCTGTTAACTTGCGGCGAGGAGGCGTTAAGTTTACTTTACATAAAGTAAAATGGCACGTCCAAGCCAGCCCGATCCTCCCAGCGGTCCGCCCAAGGAGATACCCAGCCACCGGGGCCATTGGCTTTGGGGGGGGACCTTCGATTTCCAGAAGCGACCGGCGGACTTCGTCCTCGAGGGCCATGAACGTTACGGCGACGTCTTCAAGACCCGCGTGTTGACCGGATACTCCTACTTCGTGCGCGACCCCGAAGTGGTCAACGCGATCAACGTCACGCACGCAAAGCACATCGACAAGCCCAAGGTGGTCAAGCAGATGTGGAAGCCGTTTCTCGGCAACGGCCTGGTCCCCAATGATGGCGATTCCTGGAAGCGACAGCACAAGCTGATCTTGCCCGGGTTTCACAAGCTCAGAGTCGATGCGTACGCGCCGGTGATGGCGGAGTACACCCGCGACATGGTCCGCGGTTGGCGAGACGGCGAGCGCCGCGACTTCCGACGGGAGATGGTCGATCTCACCCTCCGGGTCGTAGCCAAGACGCTCTTCGACACCGATTTGCATCAGGATTCCGAAGTGATTCACGACGCGATCCAGGACATCAGCGAGGCGCTGATCGATCACGCCCAAACCCCGATTCCCGTGCCGCGCTGGTGGCCGACCGAGCGCAATCGAAGGATGGTCCGCGCCCTCGACGCCATGGATGGGGTGATCGAGCGGTTGATTTCGGCTCGTCAACGAGAAGGCAAGGATCGCGGCGATCTGATGTCCCAGGTGGTCTTTGCTGCGGACGAGCAGGGCGGCATGTCGAACAAGCAGATGCGCGATGAGCTGATGACTCTGATTTTCGCCGGCCATGAGACGACCGCTCACACCCTGACCTGGGCCTGGTACCTGCTCGCGCTCAACCAAGACAAGGTGCGCAAGGCTCGCAACGAGATCGACCAGACCATCGGTTCTCGTGCGATCCGAGTGGACGACCTGCGCGAGCTCCCGTACCTCGAGATGTGCCTCAAAGAATCCTTGCGCCGGCTTCCTGCCGTGTGGATTTACGGACGCGAAGCTCAGTGCGACCTCCGGCTGGGCGACTACTTCTTTCCCAAAGGCTCGATTTTGGCGGTCAGCCCACTCGCGATCGGTCGCAACGCGAAGTACTTCGAAGAGCCCATGGAGTTCCGGCCCGAGCGCTGGACCCGCGAGTTCGAGCGCCAGCTCCCCCGAGGCGCCTACGTCCCGTTCGCCGGAGGACCTAGGGTTTGTCTTGGCAAGCAGTTCGCCCTGATGGAGATGAAGATCGTTCTCGGCACGCTCATTCAGAACGTCGACATCAACATTGTCGACGGCTTCGAGCCCGACTTCCTGCCCGAGCTCTCACTCAATCCCGGCGAGCGAGGGATGCAGATGCAGGTCCGATTTCGCGATGGTGCTCCGGTTCGAGCGGGAGACCGCGGGAGCCGACCGGCCCCGCGCATCCATGCGGCGTGAGGGCCTCCGTTTCTGACGGCATTCATTCGAACTCCATTCCCAGCCGGAATTATTACGTTTCCGAGCCTTGGATAACGGTATTATTAGAAGTTTACGCAGAGAGCACTTGACGCGCTGCGTCGTTGTACCCATGATGGGGGCACGGGCGAAGGGCTCTCCACCCCAAGGGGCGCCACCTCGACCCGATTGGGGGTGTCCCATGAGTACCGAACTTCAAATCGTCATCATGTCCATCGTCGCGCTTCACGCCGCCGCGCTCGCGGGTGGCGGTTTGGCGCTGGTCATCATGCGGCTCTTTGGCCGGAAGCCGAGGCAGCTCGGCCCGGGCGAGGCGGGTGATGCGCACTAGGCGCGCTCAGCACCAGGACGCTTGATGCTCGGGCTGCTCGAGCAGCTCTCGCAGATTGGCCGAGACGACCCGGTAGCCGACATTGCCGTAGAGCTTCTGGCGGCCCTGGTTCAGGTAATAGGTGGGGCTGCCTTCGATCTTCTGCTGGTCTCGAAGCTCGATGTCGCGACATAGCTCCGACATGGCTTCCCCGGAGGCGAGCTTCGCCTCGATTTCGGAAACCGGGAGCCCGGCCTCTTCAGCCACCGAAAGCAGAACGGAACGGCTCGAAATGTCGCCCGCTTGCTCGAAGAACGCCGTGCGAACCCGCCAAACCCCCTCTTCGAGCATCGAGCGTCCGCCGAGATCGTCAC
>CBDUCC010000289.1:0-5246 GCA_965365555.1 uncultured Myxococcales bacterium
CTCCCAGCTCAGCCGCGCGTTCGCTCGACACATCGGGCGCCCGGCTGACCCGTCTTCTTGTGTGCCGTCGTTCGAGCGTCGCGCGTGAGGTAGCCGGCCTTCTTGAGCTGTGGCTTGTTGGACTCATCGAGGAGAACGAGAGCGCGGGCAATGCCATGGCGGACGGCCTCGGCTTGCGAGGAGACCCCGCCGCCGTTGACGTTGACCTGAACGTCGAACTGGCCCTGCTTCCCGAGAAGCGCAAATGGCTGCATCGCGATGATCCGCAGGATCTCTCGTGGGAAGTAGTTCTCGAAGGTGCGGCCGTTGATGGTGACGTTCCCGGCACCTTGGCTCAGGAACACCCGGGCGATCGCATTCTTGCGCTTGCCCGTGCCGTAGTGACGTCCGTCGATGACTTTAGCGTGTGTCATTCGTGTTTACTCTCGGATCAAAGCGAAAGGGGTTCGGGCTTCTGTGCCACGTGGGGATGCGTCCCTTCCGGATAGACTTTCAACTTGCGGAACATCTGGCGGCCGAGGCTGTTCTTCGGGAGCATACCCTTGACGGCCTTCTCGACCACGAGCTCGGGCTTGCGCTCGAGAAGATGGCCGGCACTCTCGGTGCGGAGCCCACCCGGATAGCCGGAGTGATTGTAGTAAAACTTGCCCTCGAGCTTGTTGCCCGTCAGCCGAACCTGAGAAGCATTGGTGATGATGACGAAGTCCCCGGTGTCCACGTGTGGCGTGAACTCCGTACGATGCTTCCCACGCAGGACGTGAGCCACTTTCGACGCAAGCCGACCTAGCGGTTGCCCCGCGGCATCGACGACATACCATTTGCGTTCGATTTCGGACGCTTTGGCGCTTTGGGTAGCCATTGATTCGCTCCTAAGACCCCGTTTCGGGGCGCGTTTCCTAGCTGCCGCCCCTGGTGGTGTCAAGCGGGCACAGAGCCGGCACAGCGGCTCCGAGGACTGAGGTTTTTTGGGGTGCTGGAAACGATGGCCCCGGAGCCGGTCGAAATGGGGTACAAAGGTAACAGGTGAGAATTCCTACTCAAACTGGGGAGTTCTTGGGTGCTGCTGCACCCGGCGTGGTCGTGGGTGTGCTGCTCAGCCTGGGGACGCTGGGAAGCCTGGCCACCGCCGCCCAGGCACAGGGCGGCCAGATCGCCTGCGTGGTGACGGAGAACGGGGCGCCCGCGCGAGGGTCGATCGTGGTCGAGAAAGACGGGAAGAAGATCGCAAGCGGATCCTGTCGACGTCCCGTCGCCGTCGCCGCGGGGACCTACCGGGTGACCGTCCATCTGGACGGCGCGCTCGACAATCCGACTCAGTCACGCAGCACGAGCGTGGCGAACGGCAAGGTCGCGACGGAGGCCTTCGACTTCGAGACCGGAACGCTAGAGGTTCGCATCGAGGCGAAGGGTCAGCCGGGCACTGGAATCGTCGCCGTCGAGAAAGACGGCCGCCGAATCGGCACACTCGGAGCCGGAGTGGCAGCCCGATTGAGCGCAGGAGCCTACCGAGTGGTCATTCGACTCGGAGGACGGGAGCAAACGCACGACATCGAGCTGCGCCCCGGACAGCGAAGGCTGCTCCGCGCGCAGTTCTAGAAGGCCTCCTAAAAAGGCGGAATGAAAGCGAAAGCGGGTATACTCGACCTGATCTTGCACACTGCTACGGTCTGATCAGCGATGACGAATACGCCGGAGTTAGCGCGCCGTTCTCCGACGCCTGCGCCTTACGCACCCAACGCGATCCTGCGCTGGCTCTACCGGCGGTTCTTCGCACACATCCGCGTGGACGAGAACTGGAGCCGAGGTGTCCGCGAGGCCGCAAGCCAGGGGGTCGTGGTCTACGTCATGCGCTCCCTCAGCTTCCTCGACTTCCTCTGCCTCGACTTTCTGCTCAAGAAGTTTGGCCTGCCGCTCGTTCGCTTCGTGAACGACCTCGGGCTGTGGATCCTCGACCCCTTCGGCAAGGGCGAACGCAGGCTGAGCCTGCGCCGGCAGATCCCCGAGGCTGAGGCGTTGGAACGCACGGTGGGCGACGGGTTCAGCGCGCTTCTATTCCTTCGGCGCCCGCCCAAGCTCGGAACCAAGACGCGCCGCGGACGCGCGCTCGAGGTGGACCTCATCGCAACCTTGGTAGCGAAGCAGCGTGTTTCGTCCCGCCCCATTCTTCTGGTTCCGCAGACCTTCGTGTGGAGCAAGCAGGCCGGGACCGCGACCCCAAGCCTCTTGGATCTGCTGTTTGGACCCGTGCAATGGCCGGGCCGCGTCCGTGTCTTCTTCCAGTTCCTACTCAACTACCGCGACGCGAAGCTCCGCTCGGGCGAGCCGTTCGACTTGAAGGACTTCCTGGAAAAGAACCCGGAGCTGAGCGACGCGGAGGCTGCAAACAAGATTCGCTATGCGCTCCTGCGCCGAATGGAGCGCGATCGTGCCGTCATCATCGGTCCGATGAAGAAGACGACGGCGCGTATCCAGGACGAGATTTTGCGAAGCCCGCGCGTTCGTTCCCAGATCGAACGCTACGCCGAAGAAAAAGGCCTACCCTACTCGCGGGCCGAGAACGTAGCTCGCAAGCAACTCCAGAAGCTTTGCGCAAAACAGAGCCTGTTCGTCGTCGACCTGATGCACCGTTTCCTGGCCTGGATGTGGTCGAAAATGTATGACGGCGTAGTCCTCGACAAGGAAGGGCTGGAGCGTGTGCGCGACGCCGCACGTGACGCTTCCTTGGTGCTGCTGCCGAGCCACAAAAGCCACATCGACTACTTGGTGCTGAGCGATCAGCTCTACGCGCACGCGATGATGCCGCCGCTCATCGCAGCGGGAGAGAACCTGAGCTTCTGGCCGCTCGGGGTATTGCTCCGTCGCGGTGGCGCGTTCTTCATCCGCCGAAGCTTTCATGGAGACAGTCTCTACCCCGTGCTGGTTCAGGCGTACGTGCGCAAGCTCTTGGCCGAGGGGTTCACGATCGAGTTCTTCCTGGAGGGAGGACGCTCCCGCACGGGCAAGGCCCTTCCGCCGAAGTACGGGCTCCTCTCGATGGTGGTCGACTCGGCCACGAAGCTTCGGCGTACGAACGTGAAGCTCGTGCCCATCTCGATAGGGTACGAACGGATCATCGAGGAGCGCTCATTCGTTCACGAGCTCTCCGGAGGCGACAAACAATCAGAGAACATGGGCGGGCTGATCAAGAGCTCGAGCGTCCTTCGCTCCAAGTGGGGACGACTCTACGTTCAGTTTGGTGAGATCATCGACTTCGACGAGTTCGCGAGTACGCAGGTTCAGCGACAGGGAAGCGCCGGCGCGACTATCGCGGAGATAAGCGAGCAACAACAGCGATCCGCAGTACGCGCACTAGCGCACAAGGTCATGTACTCGATCAACGAGGTGACCGTCGTGACCCCGGCTGCCTTGGTGGCCACGGCGCTGATGAGCCACCGAAAGCGCGGGATGACCCGAGCTTCACTGCTCGAGGCTTGCGAAACGCTCATGGAATCGCTCGAGAAGATGGGCGCCCGGGTTGCGCATCAGTTGCGGGTTGGCGACGGACGAATTCGAGAAGACACCATCGACGAAGCAGTCGCGCTCTTCTTGGATGCGCGGCTCATCGTCGCCCACGACACCGGCCCGGAGCCGATCTACACGATCGACTCCGAACGAAGAATCGCACTCGAGTACTACCAGAATACGGTCATTCACTTCTTCGTGCCGCGAGCCTTGGTCGCCGCTGGGCTCCTCGTCGACAAGGACGACTGGGTCGACAGCGCCCGCCTCAACGATCGTGTGCAACAGCTCTCGAAGCTCTTCAAGCACGAGTTCATCTTCCGGACCGACGCTACTTTCGACGAGATCTTCGCTGATACCGTTCGGGAGATGTCCGAGGACGGCGAGATCGAGGTCCGCAACGGCGAGGTGCAGGCGAGCGAGGGGATCAAGCGGCAGCGACTGCTTCGCTACTCCACGATGCTTCAGACGTTCTTCGAGAGTTATTTGCTCGCGTTGCGGGGAGCCGAGATCGTCTTAGACGGTCCGATCCCAAAGAAAGACTGGTACAAGCGCACTCTTGCTCTGGGCCAGCAGATGTATCTCGCCGGTGAGATCGAACGACGGGAGTCGCTGTCCAAGCTCAAGCTCGAGACCGCGCTCCAAGCGCTCGAGGACTACCGGCTCGTGCAGTTCAACAACGACGTGCTCGAACGCGGCGACGGGGTCGAGAACGTATCGGATCTCCACGCGCTAGAGCCGAAGCTGACGAGCTTTCTTCGCTGATCCTCGCTTTTCTGGCTGCCTCCAGACCGCGCAGACGTCCCGCAAAACGCATCGCGCACACTTGTCCGGCTCGGGTCGGCTCGGACATTGGCGCGAGACCCCTAGATGGCAAAGCGCGAAGTCGTACTTCACGGGGTCACTGGGATCGAGCTTTCGCAGCTCCGCGGTGATCTCCTCGGCGGCCGCCCAACTCGCCGTGCGTCGACGGGTCAGCTCGAGGTTGCGCGCGATTCGATGAACGTGGGTGTCTACCGGGATGATGAGCTCCGATGGAGGAAGCGGCCAGAGTCCGAGGTCGACACCGTCCGCCGGCCGAATCATCCATCGTGCGTAGAGGAGCAAGCGCTTGCACGCACTGCCGGCACGCGGGTCGCTCACGAGGTGACGCATGCTGCGGTCGGTCGCCGGGCCGCGTAGCGAGTCCGCAAGCTGGGCCAGGCTTTCGCGGAAGACTTCTCCATTGGCCCGATGGTAGGAGGCAAATGCTTGACCGAGCGTGCCGTGCTCTCTTTGAAGAGCCCCCGCATGAGACAGCATCGTCGCGATGTGATCGCCGCGGTAGATCCGATGGACGAAGCCTCGGAGCACACGCTGGAGCTCTCTCTTGGTCGACGCCCGGACACGCTCTGCGGGCTGCGGTCCAAGCCGCTCGAGTACGCGATCGATGCTCTGCCGCGCGGCGAGCGCGTTTCCAAAGGCGAGGCTCGCCGCGATGAGACCGACGACTTCACGGTCTTCGATGCTCTGGTATCGATGGACGACGTCGACCGGATCTCGGCCGCGGCTCGCGACGGCGTCGGAGCTCTCGAGTAGCGCATCGAGTCGTTCGCGGATACGGTCCACCTCGCTGGAGTTCTTGCTATATTGCCGAACGAATCGCAATGAACGGTCGCCGCCCCTCCACCTGCTGCCTCGCTTTGTTGTCGCTCGTATTGGCGGTGGCTCTCGGCTGCAACCGAGCGGCAACCTCGTCCGAAACCACT
>CBDUCC010000290.1:0-5231 GCA_965365555.1 uncultured Myxococcales bacterium
CGACGATCCGCGAGAGTCAGCGAACGGCAACCTGTTCGATTCCCACCGCCTCCACCAATTAAGACAAGTGATTGCTATAGGTTAGCGATTCCGCCGATCGCGAGTGACCACGTAAGGACCGTCATCGGCTGTCTTCTGGATCCGTTCGGTGGATTTCGTCAACGTTCTGCAGGTGCCGGGATCGGCCTTGGGTATCCTTACCCAAGGCCGATCCCGCTCATTGCGAACTCCACTGTCCGGCGCCCCTGGATTGCGGAAACCCTGGCGAAGCGCTGCTGTCTTACTAGTAAGAATCGCCGGAGATCGCTCATGACCAGTATCGCGACCACAAGACTCTCGTCCAAGGGCCACATCGTCATTCCCGAGGAGGTTCGCAAGGCGCTCGGCCTGGAGCCAGGGGCTCAGTTCGTCGTCATGGGTGCGGGCGACGTCGTAATCCTGAAGAAGATCGAGGCACCGGACAGACGAGAGTTCAGGCGCTCGCTCGCAAGGTTCGAAGTCAGGCCCGCAAGGCCGGAGTGAAGCGCTCCGATATCAAGAAAGCAGTCCGCCCATCCCGTCTTCGCGGATGAGAGTCGTCCTCGACACCAACGTTCTGATGTCGGAGATCTTGCAGCGACTCATCGATGAGTAAACGCCCCGTGGGCCTGTGCTGGAGCAACACGGTGGCCGGAGCTTGGAGCCAGGCATTACGGCGGCAAAAACCCGGTCTCCGTTCTGTCGTCTAGGCCGCGTTACGGCGTTTTCTGGCCTGGTCCAGGTCGTAGGTAGCCTGGAGGTTCATCCAAAGTTTGGCCGAAGTTCCCAGTGCCTTTGCCAAATCAAGCGCCGCATCGGCGGTGACTCCGCGCTTGCCTCGGATGAGCTCGTTGAGCCGTGCACGGGTCCACCCTACTTGCTCTGCAAATGCAGTCTGAGTCATCTCCATCGGCTGCAAAAACTCTTCAAGCAGAATCTCTCCCGGGTGAAAAGGGTTCTTGGGTTCCCGCACTTTTTTAGGCATTGTTTTCTCCTCTACCGATGGTAGTCGACCACCTCAACCTCGTAGGCATCGCTGCCCTTCCATACGAAAACGACCCGCCACTGATCGTTGATTCGAATCGAATGCGAACCCTTCCGGTCACCTCGTAGCGCTTCAAGCTTGTTGCCTGGGGGACGCCGAAGGTCGCGGATCTCAGCGGCGTCGTGAAGGAACAGGATCTTCCGCCTCGCAATCCTGCGAAGCTCCGGAGGGAACGATCGAGTAGCCTTGGTTCTTCTGTCGTAATAGAGATCCTCCGCAAGTTGATTGCCAAAACCACGGATCATGAGCGTCGCAGGTTATCATGTTACGATAAAAAAGCAACTCGATCCCGTTGCCGACGAAATCGGTGGCCCGAAGCGTGAATAGAACTCGAGTTCCTCGCCCTGACGACGGGGACCAGCAGTGCTGCTATTTCCCGGGCGGGACGTGGCCAAGGAAAGCGCCGCTCAGCTCGCGCCTCAAACCGACATTGTCAGTGACCAAATAGTGACCAGAGCCCAGGGCACGTCAGGATTCCAGGGTACTGTAGGGAACGCGAGTAAGAGGTCGGACTGCGTGCGTTTGCTGGCGATACGCCGGAAAACAGAGTGACCGCTTAGGGTTAGCGTATCGCTGACAGTAGGGTTCGATTCCCACCGCCTCCACCGATAAGCTTCCAATATCACTCCGCTCTGATCTCGGGTGGCGAAGAAGGCTTGTCAGAACGCCGCCGTCACCCCACCTCAGCGAGGTCGCGTTCGGCGTGCCATAGGTCCCAGTCCATTTGCAGACCAAGCCAGAACTGTGGTGAGTTCTTGAACACCCGCGAAAGACGAACCGCGGTTTCTGCCGTGATTCCTCTCTTGCCTTTGATGATCAAGTTGACGCTTTGGACGCTCAGGCCGAGCTCCTCGGCTAGCGCGCGCTGCGTCATTTCCATCGGCACGAGAAACTCTTCGAGCAGCATCTCGCCGGGAGAGGTTGGGGGTCGGTGCTTTGGAATCATCGCTTCTTCCTAGTGATAGTCGCGGACCCGGACGTCGTGCGCGTCCCCATCGCGGAACGCGAACACGATCCGATACTGGTCGTTGACGCGGATCGAGTGAAATCCCTCAAGGTTCCCTCGCAGCTTTTCCAGTCGGTTGTTCGGTGGAACCCGAAGGTCTCGGAGCGAGGCGGCGCGATTGAGCAGATCGAGCTTGCGTTGAACGACCTTCCAGATTGATTTCGGAATCCGACGAGCATCTTTCGAGTTCTTCCCGTGATAGAGGTCCTCAGTGACCTTGTCAGCAAAGCCTCTGTGAAGAAGGCAGTGCCGGACGTTTCTGTTCGGTGAAGCTGACGCCCTAGGAAGCCACGGCGAATTTCCCCTTCACACCACATCCGCCACGACGATCTGAAGAACATGTGGGCCATCGTTCCCGGCTTTGTCCGGTTCTAGTGTTCTAGGCCGGACTAGTCGTCTTTGAGCCAGTCGTTGAGCTTACCGGCGACCTTTTCGGTCAGGCTGCCCCATCCGCCTTTCAGCTCTTTGCTCAGCGCGTCGAGCTTGGCCTGGAGCTTCTCGACCTCGCCGCGCGACGTGCTGCGCGTGTCCGCCTTGAGCTCGCGGAGCTTGGCCTGCAGGCGTAGCTTCTTCGCTTCGACTCGGTCCTTCAATTCGTCTTGTTGACTCATGTCTTCCTCCAATCGGGCCAAGCAAGACCGAGTCTACGGGGTCGTTCCGATGTGCGCCAGCGTCGGCAGGCGGTCGTGTGGGTTTCCTCGAACCCTGTTCCCGCGACGCGCCATGGTACCGTCGGCGCGTGCCAAATACCGAGCCATCGTGTTCTTTGGAGGTGTTCTCATCGATACGTGTCCGCGAAACCGTTCGAGCATCGCCGGAATCAGGTGCATCGCCCCATGTTCGATTCCCACCGCCTCCACTAGCTAGGACAAGCGATTGCTTGTGGTTAGCGGATTCAGCGTTCGTATGAGCGACCATGTGATGACTATCGTCGGCTCGCTGCGGCACGGCTTAGTCAGCGTGAACTTCTAACGCGACTCCGAGCTGCCTTCCTCTGCGAGACGTGCTTGGAGAGCGGAGCGCACCCGGTCCAAGATTTCGGGGTCGCGATGGAGCAAGTACACGATGTCGGCGCCGGTAAGCATTGCACCGAGCTCGAAGGCGAGTTGCTCAGCCGACTCCCCCGAACGGAGCTGTCCGAGCTCCGCGGCGCGCGTCGCGCTGTGCCTGAGCAGTGAAGCCCACTGCTTCTGATCCTTGGCCACGCGATCGCGAATGGGCCCGGGGCGGCCGCCCACTTCGGCTGCCACCGAGGCAAAGAAGCATCCGCTCGGCCATTCTCGAAGAGCGATGTGATCCAAGTAGCCCTCGCAGAGAGCGCGCAATCTCGGTGCGCCTTCGGGAGCGGCAAGCGCCGGCATCACTACCTCGTGCGTGAAGACCTCCCGCGCTTTGTCGATGATCGCGAACTGCAGGTCTTCTTTGGAGCCGAAGAGCCCGAAGAGCCCGCTCTTGCTGAGCCCTGCGGCTTCGGCGAGACGTGATAGCGAGAGCCGCTCGAGCCCTTCGATCGCCGCGAGTCGTATCGCCGCCTCGAGTACGCGTTCCCGGGACTTCTCACCGTCGATTCGGATGCGTTTGGATGAGCTCATTTTCCTTCTTGACTCTTAGCACGCACGGTCGTACTGTCTAGCTAATCCGCACGATCGTGCGCTCTAACCAAGGAAAAGCCATGAAGAACCCAAATTCCCTCGTCGCCCGCCGCCAAGACCCCCTCCGCCCGCTGTATCGCGAGGATCCGACCAAGGCGCTCTCTTATAAGGAGGTGCGCACGCTCTATACCGGCGCGACCGATGCCGTCCATGGCAGGGTCTTGCCGACCGGATTCCCAGAAGTCGCCTGGGATTACGGCATCGACGACACGGTCGGAGGCTTTGACGACCTCCCCAATCCGGGACATCTGCTCTGCGCGGCGCTTGCGGCGTGTATGGACAGCACGGTGCGAATGATCGCCGATCGACTCGGCGTGCGCATCGAACGGCTGGAAGTCGAGGTCAACGGCGACGCGGACGTCCGAGGTTGTCTTGCGATGAGTCGTTCGGTCCGACCTGGGTTTCGTCAGATGCAGTGCCGGCTCGCACTAGAGCTCGATCCCAGTGCGGACCCCCAGGTCGCCGCGATGCTCGTTCAACAGGCCGAGAAGCTCTGCGTCACCCTCGACACCCTTCGCAATGGCACCCCGATCGCAGTGGACTTCGAGGTCGCCCAGCCGGTCCATACCGAACCCGATGCGGCTACCCAAATAGATACTACAGCTCGTCTGGTTTAGGAGTGCGCCATGACCATGTCTATTCCCGTCTGGGTGCTACTCACGTTCGCGGTTTGGTCGATGCTGGTGCTCATCTTGACCGTCGGCACGTATCGCTGGGGTCTGATCTTCGCCGGCCGGGTCCAAGCCAACGAGTTCCGCGCAGATCAGATCGAGGGTTCAGATCGGTACCGCCGCGCGATGCGCGCCCATCTGAACTGCCTCGAAAATCTGCCTATCTACGGCGCGATCGTCCTCGTCATCGTCGTCAGCGGCGCACAGAGCTCTGCGCTCGACAGCTTGGCGCTCACGCTGATCGGGGCCCGAATCGCGCAGACCTTGATTCATGTTTCGTGGAAGCAAACCAACCTACTCGCCTATCTGCGCTTTGGCTTCTTCTTCGTTCAGCTGATCTGCATGTTCTGGATGACGGCTCTCGTCGTACAGCACGCCATCTAGCCGGGACGGCTTCGGCTGGGGATCAATCGGCCGTCCGGCCGCGCACCGCGATCACCGTGGCAGGAAGCACGAACGCGGCAGCTGGTCTACCGAGCAAGTCGAAGTAAGCCTCGCGAATCAATGCGCGACGCTCTGGGTTTTGGGCCTGCAAATACTCGGCTGCCGGCCCGATTCCATACGAGAACGGTGACCAAAGCTCCTCGAACTCCGAGTACGATGCCTCGACTGAAAGCTCAGCGGTAACCACGTCGCGGAGGTCCGCTCGCTCACAGAGCGCTATGAGCTCGCTCGATCTTCGAAACGGCATCCGAGCATCATCAGGCGCGTGCGGATCGAAGCGGCGGGCGGCTTCCCAGAACATACGAAGCATCGCTATCCCGTTTTCCTCGAACATGCATAAAGCCACAGTGCCGCCTCGACCGACGACTCGACACATCTCCGCCGCCATTCGCTGC
>CBDUCC010000291.1:0-5206 GCA_965365555.1 uncultured Myxococcales bacterium
CGAGCGTCGCGATGCATCGTGAGCCGGCCCATCGTGCTCCGCGGTCCTCGTCTCCGGTCTGGCGGATGCGCGCGTCGGCGGGGGCCGAGAGGCATCCAGCGAGCTCTGGTTTCGACTGGGAGCTCCGCATGATGTCTCGGATACTGGGGGCTGCCTTCATCGCGCTCGTCGTGGCGACGATCGGCCTCATCGCCTGGCGGCTCGGGGTCCGGAACGCCGATATGCTCGCCGCGCCCGAGACTGCGCGAGAGCTGCGGACCGGTGCAGCGACCGAGTCGCGACGGCCGGCGGAGAGGGTTCCTTCCGAGGCCACCACGCCCCCTGCGGTGCCCAACACCCTAGATCGCGCCGGACTGTTCGAGTTCTCCGGCGAGCGCCTCCCGACGATCGAGCCGGGGCTCGAGGCAGGACCTGGGCAAGGCGTGCTCGAGCTCAGAGGACCGCCGGGGGTGGAAGTCCTGGTCGATGGGGTTGAGCGCGGTTCGCTTCCCGTTTCGGTAGTCGTCGATCAGGGACGGCACCGAGTGCGGTATCGCAACGGCACGCGTTTCGTCGATCGATTCTATTACGTCGAGGCGGGCACCACGCGCGTCGCGCGAGCGCTCACCCGCCCGGGTGGCTTTGTTGACGCTCGCTGAAAACGCGTGCTACCGCGAGCGAGGTGATTCGCGGTTTTGGGCGGGGCGTTGGCCAACCCCTGGACGCGGGAGGGAAGCGACGAATGCGACTGTTCTTGGTGGTGCTCACGACCCTGGCCTTGGCGATCGGCTGTAGCCGGAGCGAGAGGCGAAAGGACCCCTTCGCCGGCCTTCAAACGCAGACCGATCTGACCAAGCTTCTCCACCTCGCCGAGGTTCATGATGGTGGCTGGTTCATCGACTTCGGAACGCCTGCGCAAGCCAAGTACACGGTGGGGGACTGGCGTAGCGGATGGATCGGCCGTGGCGTCGACGGAGACACTACCTATGCGGAAGTTGGCATGCGAGGCCGGGTGTATTTCGCCGCCGACCAGCCCGAAGCATTGGTCGCGCGGATTCGTTTGCGACCGCACGGCACCAAGGCGCTGACCCCGTACCTCAACAACGCACAGCTGGCGTCGATTCATCTGGGGCAGGGCGACGGGTTCGGCGAGTACGAGATTCAACTCCCCAAGGAGCACGTGAAGCCCGGAGAGAACTACCTACTGCTGACCTTTGGAGGCACCACTCCGATCGATGGGAAGGACGTTTCAGTCGCCGTCGATTCGATCTCGATTCAGAGCACCGACGATCGAGCCGGCTCGCCCGCTGCGCCATCGTACGACACGATGCTCGCGAACGTTCGGCTCGGTGAGGAGGAACGGCAAGCGGTCGCGCTCTCGCAGCGCTCGACGCTTCGCTACTACGTGCTCGTACCGAGTCGCGGCACGCTTGGCGTTGGCGTTGGCTCGGAAGGCGAGGGCGAGACCTCGTTCGCGGTCGAGATCACGGCGGACGGGCAGCCCAGCGTCGAAGTCCTGACCGGTGTCGCGACCTCTTCGTGGACCGACTACACGGTCGACCTCAGCCGATTCGCTGGACAGGTCGTTCGGATCGATCTTCGGGGCACTGGACAGGGAGAGGGCCGACTTGCCTGGAACGCACCCCGCCTGCTGGTGCCGGAGGCAGCGCCGCCGTCGCTCGAGCCGGCGAAGAACGTCGTCGTGCTCGTGATCGACACGCTTCGCGCGGACAAGCTCAAGCCCTTCAATCCGCAGAGCCGAGTGAGCACGCCGTCCGTGGAGCGATTCGCCTCCGAGGGCGTGGTCTTCGAGCTGGCACAGTCCCCCGAGAACTGGACCAAGCCCTCGGTCGCTTCGATCCTCACCGGACTTCACCCGCAGACGCATCAGCAGAAAACCGGGGAGTCGGCCCTTCCAAGCTCCGCTCTGCTGCTCAGCGAGCATCTGCAGGACCAGGGATTCTCGACCGGCAGCTTCATCGCCAATGGCTACGTATCGGACCGGTTCGGCTTCGATCAGGGCTGGGATGACTACAGCAACTACATTCGCGAGGGCGGCAGCACCGAGGCGAAGGACGTCTTCGAAAAGGCCGGCAATTGGATCGAACAGCACAAGGACGGACGGTTCTTCGCCTACATCCAGACCATCGATCCCCACGTTCCGTACGATCCGCCGGGCGAGTTCGTGCGCATGTACGACGCGAGCGAATACAGTGGCCAGGTTCGACCCCGGATGACCGGGGATCTCTTGGAAAAGGCCAAGCGTCGACCCCCGGAGGTCGTCTTCGACGATCGGGACAAGCGTCGCATCGCTGCGCTTCACGATGGTGAGATCACGCAGCACGACCAGTTCTTTGGCACGTTTCTCGACCGCCTCTCCCAGCTCGGCCTCGCCGAGGACACCCTGATCGTCGTCACCTCCGACCACGGCGAGGAGTTCGACGACCACGGCTCTTGGGGACACGGCCATTCGGTCTACCAGGAGCTGCTCCACGTTCCTCTGATGTTCAGGTTGCCTGGCCGCTTACCCTCGGGCGGCCGCGTGAGCGATGCCGTCAGCACGATGGACATCTCCTCCACGGTGACCGAGCTGCTGGGCGTCCCCGGGATGCCGGCCAACGAAGGGCATGCGCTGGTGAACCTAATGCTCGGTGAACCCTCGACCCACCCCGCTGTGGCGTTCAGCGACTTCCAAGACGATCGGCGTGTCATCACGACCCGCACTCAGAAGCTGATCCTTCGCGGAAACCTCACGTCCACTTTGTTCGATCTTCAGGCCGATCCGGGCGAAACGACCCAACTCGATCCGAAGGCCTTCCCGATCGGGCGGCGGTATTCCCGAATGCTGTTGGGGCAGTTTCTCGGCGCGAGCGACCGGGGCGACTGGTAGAGTGCGGAGCAGAAGAGCGGTACACGCCTCGAACGCGAGGACGCGCAGATGGACGAGACGATTCGAGATCAGCTTCGCGCTCTCGGTTACGCACATTGAGGTCGCCATGACCCTCATCGAGCAAACTCGAGAGCGGTATTTGAGAAGCCCCCGATTGGAGCCTGCTGACGACGGCGGTGCGCTCCTTCATCTGTTGGCCTGGTCCGGCAACGAGGAGTGCGTGCTTCGCTTCAAACTGTCGAGCGATGGGACCGTTCAAGGGGAACCCTCGGCGACGGACCACGCTCCGGCGATCATGAGCTGGGCGCCGGGCACGGCACATCCGTCCGATGATCCGGCGAGCGAGCTTCGCGACGAGCACCAGGGGTGGAGCGTCGAAGTGCTTCACGACGGCCCCCGGTCGAACGTGGTCGTCACACCGCCTACGGGCGCCGAGTTCGTGGCATGGACAGCGTTCGGAATCGCCGCGGCGCCCACCATCCATTCGGCGCCTGGCGGCGCATGGATTGCGTTTCACCACGACGTCCGAGAGGACACCGGCGTTCCTGACATCGCTAAGTGGATCGCGGTTCGCTTCGTCGACATGGAGGGCGGCGTCTTCGAGCCCGGAGCACCGATGACCGGGCGTGATCGCGACCTGGACGGGGAAGAGCAGGGCTTCGAGTTTCCGAGCCTGGTCGTCGGCGATGACGGAGCGGTCGATCTCTTCGGCCGGGGCTCGCACAACATCTATCGGCAGCGTCTGAACGCCAACGGCTTCTCAGAGCGAAAACCGATCGACGATGGCCTTTGGGGTTGCCGCGGCCGACGCGTCAGCGCGGTCCTTCTCACGAGCGGTGGTGTGCTGACGGCACGTCGCGGTCGCCAAGGAATCGAAGTGCAAGCCTTCGAGGCGCCGAGCGGTGGCGCTCCGGAGCTCGTCCCCGCACAGGTGGACGCAGGGGGCCGGGCCGGTGAGCTCGGGCATGCAGCGGCCTGGTCGGGGCCTCAGGTCCTTTTCGGCGACATTCAACAGCACAGCGCCCACTCCGACGGGGTGGGAAGCGCCGATGAAACGTACCTTCGCGCGCGGTATCGCTACGGGGACGACTTCGCTGCGCTCACCGACCACGAATCGTTCCTCGGTAAGCGAATCGGGCCCGGGGAGTGGGCGTACCTTCAGGCGGTGACCGAACGCTACGACGAGCCCGGGGAGTTCGCCACGATCGTCGCCTACGAGTGGACCGGAAAGGCGTATCCCGGCCCCGGGCACAAGTGCATCTACCTTCCGGGGCCTGGCATTCCCATCATCTCTCGGGACGACGTGCCTGTGGGTCGTGATGTCGTCCAGAAGATCAGCGAGCAGGGAGCCTTCACCGGGCCGCACCACATCGGCTGGACCGGTGCCGATGTGGAGGGTCACGATCCGGTCGGTCAGCCGGTCTGGGAGATCTGCTCCTGCCACGGATGTTACGAGCATCCCGATCACCCGCTCGGTCATCGGGGCGAGCTCGACGACCAGTTCGCCAAGCCGCTCCTCGACCAAGGCCTCCGATTCGGTTTCATCGCCAATTCCGATAGTCACGGGCTCCTTTGGCACCACGGCGAGTGTCGGAAACGGGACCCGTTCCGAACCGGGCTGACGGCTGTCATCTCGGCGTCGCGAACCCGCTCCGCGATCCTCGAGGCGCTTCGCGAACGGCGCTGCTATGCCACGAGTGGCGCCAAGATTTTGCTCGATGTTCACGTGGCAGGCTTCCCGATGGGAAGCGAGCTCGACATCGAAGGGCCGGTCGAGGTGCACGTCCGCGCGCTCGGCACGACCGACATCGCTAGGGTCGAGCTGATGACGCCGGAGGGCGCGGTGGCGAGCGACTCGCCCGGCTCGCCTTCGGTGTCCTTCGTCGCCGAGGTCGAGGCGCCCTACGTCTACTGCAGGATCACGCAGGCCGATGGCGAGATGGCCTGGTCGAGCCCCATCTTCTTCGGCTGACGGACCGGAGCCGCTGACCGTGAAGTGGGTTCAGCTCGAGCCGTCGAGCTCGCCGATTCGGCTCGCTGCCTCGGACCGCGGGACCTCTTCCTGGGTTTGTTTCCGAAGGTCCTTGAGCTGCACGACCCCGCTCTGCACCTCGGACTCTCCAAGGATCAGAGCAACGCGCGCGTTCATCTTGTCGGCGCGTCGAAGTTGGCTCTTGAGCGATCCACCGCGCAGGTCGCTTTCCACGCGCAGCCCGGCTTCTCGAAGCTCGCGCCCGAGGACTGCAGCTTCGGCCCGCACGCTCGCCTGGGCGGACACCACGAACACGTCGATGTGGCTCGACGAACCGTGCCCTTGCGGACGGACCTATCCCAGAC
>CBDUCC010000292.1:0-5176 GCA_965365555.1 uncultured Myxococcales bacterium
CGATCATCAGCTCGATGAGGGTGAAACCCTCTTTCTTCGAAAGTAGCTTGTTCATGTTCAGTTCCTTTTCCCCCGGGCGCTCAGCCCGCATAATCTGGAGTGTCTGGGCCATGGACTATGCAGCCGCCGTGCCAAGTCTCTCGTCATGGCCCGAAACGCTGAAATGATTGATGAAAGCGCGGGTCAAAGGTGCCGAAAGTCGGCAGCTCGGACAAATCTCGTCACCCACAGGTGACGTAAATTGTCACTCCCAGCCGCCTTTTCCAGCAGCACTGTTATAGATGTTCGTCGACTGCGAATAGGCTTCGAGGAAGAAGGTGGCGCTGTCGTCGTCCAGGTCGCCCTCGGCGCGCGCGGCAAACCAGTGGTCGTCGCTGCTGAGGCCAGTGCCACTCGGTGGGGTGTCGCCCGGGAGCCCGGCGACGGTGGCATAGCGAAAACGCACTGCGCCGTCGGGCGCTGCGCCGAGCTGATCCCACTCGGTCGTCGAGCTCCAGCCGACCGGGTCCGCACCGGGGATCGTCGCAGGATTCCAGGAGCCCCAGGCCTGGCCGTTCACCTGGCAGTACTGCCCGAACTCGTTCCGGTACGACTCTTGGCGCTGCTTGATCCGGCCGAGGAAGTTCGTCGCCTCGGTCACGCGTGCCTTGTAGATGTAGGAGGTGAAGCTCGGGATGGCGAGCGTGGCGAGCACGCCGATGATCACCACGGCGATCATCAGCTCCGTGATGGTGAAACCTTGCCTGCGCTTCATTCCCAGCCTCCCGCGCCAGCCGCGCTGTTGTACATGATCCGCGACTCGGAATAGACCTCGAGGACGAACGACTGACCGTCGCCGTCGAGGTCCCCTTCGGCCTGTGCGGCGAACCAGAAGTCGTCGTTGCTCAGGTTGGTCGTCGCCGGCGGGATCTCGCCCGGCGCCCCAGCTACGGTGGCGTAGCGAAATCGGACGTTTCCGGGATGACGAATCCCGAGCTCTTCCCACTCCGCCGAGCTCGGCCAGCCTACGGGCTGGCTGCCCGGGATGGTTGCCGGCGAGTACGTCGCCGAGCCCCAGTTCGTGCCGCCGCCGCCGCTGACCGCGGCGTAGTTGCCGTAGCGACTCCGGTAGGTTTCCTGGCGCGTCTTGATCTCGTTCAGGACGGTCACGGCCTCGCTCACGCGACCCCGGTAGACGTAGCCCTTGAACGAAGGAATGGCGAGCGTCGCCAAAATACCGACGATCACCACACCGATCAGAAGCTCGATTGTCGTGAAGCCTGAGCCTCGTCGCGCACGGTCCAAAGAAGATCCTCCATCGCGCATTATATCAATCGCCGGCGGCATCGCCCACTTCGGGGGCGACGTGCTTGGCCAGACGGTAGCGGAACTGACGGAAGCTCATCCCAAGAAGCTCGGCGGCTTTCTTCCGCACACCGCCGGCTTGATCGAGCGCCCGAAAGAGGAGCTCGCGCTCGACCTGCGTCAGGTAATCGTCGAGGTCGAAGCTCGCCTCGGGAATCTCGGAAACGCTCGAGGCTTTGGGGGCCGGGTGGCTGTCACCGAGGTCCTCGCGCTCGACGGTATTTCCCCGCGCCAGGGTGACCCCACGCTCGACGATGTTTTCCAGCTCACGAACGTTGCCCGCGTAGGACTGCTGTGCGAGCCAGCGAACGGCATCCTCAGAGAGCCGAAGCGGCCGGCCCTGAAGAGCTGCATGCTTGTCGAGAAAGTAGCTCGCAAGCACCGGGATGTCCTCGGGACGCTCTCGGAGCGGCGGAACCTCGATGCGGATGACGTTCAGCCGATAGAACAGATCCTCGCGGAAGGTGCCGGCCTTGATCTCGGCTTCGACGTCGCGGTTCGTAGCCGCTAGCACCCGGACATCCACCTCGACCTCGGTACTCCCACCGACGGGCCGAACCTTTCGGTCTTGCAGTACGCGCAGGAGCTTCACCTGAAGCGGGGCGGGCAGCTCACCCACCTCGTCGAGGAACAGCGTGCCGCCGTCGGCTGCCCGGAATAGCCCCTCCTTGGCCCCGGTGGCGCCGGTGAACGCGCCTTTCACGTGGCCGAAGAGCTCGCTCTCGATCAGGTTCTCGGGCACGGCGCCGCAGTTCAAGACCACGAACGGCGCCTCGGATCGCGGGCTCTGGAAGTGAAGGGAGCGCGCGACCATCTCCTTGCCCGTGCCGCTCTCGCCGGTGATCAACACGCTGGTCGTTGCGCCGGCGACTCGCTTCACCAGGTCGCGAAGCCGATCCATCGCGGCACTCTTTCCGATGAGCTGGCCCTCGGTCCATCGGGACTTGAGCTGCGCGCGAAGCGAGCTGTTTTCGGCCACGATGGCGCGCTTCTCGAGGGCTTTTTCGAGCGTTGCCAGGAGCTCGTGGTTCTTGAACGGCTTCTTCACGTAGTCGTAGGCACCTCGCCGCATCGCCTCGACGGCCTGTTCTGTCGTCGCGTAGGCCGTGATCATCAGTGTCTGAGTCTCCTTCGAGCGCGCCGCGACCGCGTCGAGCACATCCATGCCCGTGCCGTCCGGCATGACGAGGTCGGTGATCACGGCATCGTAGGGGTCCGAGCTCCCGATCTGGTCGCGGGCTGCGTGCACGCCTTCGACGACGTCGACCCGATAGCCCTCGCGACGCAGCAGAATCTGCAGCATTTCGCGAAGGCTGGCTTCGTCGTCACAGACAAGAATGCGCGCGGACACGTTCGCTGACCCCCACCTACATCCTACGTTAAAACCAAGGGCCGGCCACGAGACTTGCAGCTCTCGTCGACCTAGTTGAAGCCCGCGCGACGCCCGCCACCGCCGCTGGGCGGCCGGACGCGAAGCCCATGTAGGCTACTGTACTCCAGGTAGTAGACCGTCTCGTGTTCGCGGGACGTGGCCTCGATGAAGGCAGTGTCCAGGCGAAGCGCCACGACCTCCGAAACTTCCATCGCTTGACCGGGCTCGCCGATGTACACCGACAGCTTGTAGCCCTCGGCGACCGTGTACTCGTCGCCTTGTCGCTCGACGCCGGCTGCGGCCTCGAGCATCGCCTCGAACGTAGGTCGTTCCATGCGCCGCAGCTTTGTTGCGCGGAGCCGGCTGGTCAAGCGTAGGGGTTCGGGGTAGGCCGCATGCGTGGCGGAGGGCGACGAGGAGCTCTGGCAGAGCGAGGTCATGATCAGCGATTCGATCGGCCGCCTGATCGAGTTCTGGGGTTTCAAGCGCAACATGGGTCGGCTTTGGTCGATCCTCTACCTCTCCGACCGGCCGCACAGTGCGCCCGATATCCAAGAGAAGCTCCAACTCAGCGCCGGAGCCGTATCGATGACGCTCAACGAGTTGCTTCGCTGGGGCGTGGTCAAGAAGGTCTGGATTCAAGGCGAGCGGCGCGACCACTACACCGCGGAGGGAAACTTCTGGAAAATGATTTCGCGCGTCTTCCAAGAGCGGGAGCGTGTGGAGGTGCTCGATGCCATCGACATCATGGAAGACGCGATCGACTTCTTGAAAGAGAAGGCCGCGGACCCAGAATCGAAGGCGAGGGCGGAGTTTCAGCAGGAGAGGGTGCGGGAGCTCCTCGACCTGGCGCGCTTCGGCAGGACCCTGCTCGATACCCTCATCAAAGAGGCCAAGGTCGATGGAAGCGCTCTGATGAACGTGCTTTTGGGCGGCGCCGAGAGGCGATGAGCGTTTCTCCGATTCGGCCCTAGAGTGGGCCCGATGAACCCACTGTCCTCTTCACTCACGCTCCCCTCGGGGGCCGTGCTTCAGAACCGCATTGGCAAAGGTGCGATGACCGAGGGCTTGGCCGACCGCAACGACAACGCGACAGAGCGTCATGCCACGCTCTATCGCGCCTGGTCTGAGGGCGGTGCGGGCCTGCTGCTCACCGGTAACGTGATGGTCGATCGGCGCTACCTCGAACGGCCGGGCAACGTGGTCATCGACGAAGGATTCGATGAAGAGGCGCTGCGAGCCTGGGCGACTGCGGGCACGCAGGCCGGCAACCACCTCTGGATGCAGATCAATCATCCGGGCCGGCAGTGCACGCGCATGTCGAGCAGTCACCCGGTCGCTCCGTCCGCGGTGCAGCTCGAAGCAATGATGGGGCTGGCCGCGCCTCCGCGCGCGCTCGGCGCCGACGAGATCCAGGACATCATTCGCCGCTTCGCGCACGTGGCCCGCACGGCGCAGGCGACGGGTTTCACCGGCGTGCAGATCCACTCGGCGCATGGATACCTCTCGAGTCAGTTCCTTTCGCCGCGTGTCAACCGTCGGACGGACGAGTGGGGCGGGCCCCTCGAAAACCGCGCGCGCTTCCTTCTCGAGACCTACAAAGCAGTTCGGGAAGCGGTAGGTCCGGAGTATCCCGTCTCGGTGAAGCTCAACTCGGCCGACTTCCAGAAGGGCGGCTTCAGCAAGGAGGAGTCGGCGCAGGTCGCCGCCTGGCTCGCGGAGCTCGGACTCGACCTTCTCGAGATCTCCGGTGGCACCTACGAGCAGATGGCGCTCTTCGGCGACAAAGGCGAGGCCGAACAGGCGAAGGCCGAGAGCACGAAGCGACGGGAGGCCTATTTTCTCGAGTACGCCCGTGACATTCGAGCGGCGCTCGACGGGACTCCGCTGATGGTCACGGGAGGCTTTCGAACGCCGGGATTGATGCGCGACGTGGTGGCCTCGGGAGAGGTCGACGTCGTCGGCATCGGCCGGCCGTTTTGTGTCGCGCCCGATTTGCCGAAGCGCCTGCTCGAGGGCTCCTCGGAGCCGTTGCCGACACCCGAGCGCGAGCTTCGTCTAGGTCCTGGGCTGCTCGGCCGTGCGAGCCCGATCCGTTCGGTGCGCACGCTCAACGCCGGAGCGGAGGTCGCATGGTTCTACCGGCAGATCATCGAGCTCTCGGAGGGTCGCGAGCCCAACGTGCCGCTCGGAGCCTGGTCGGCGTTCGTCGGTCACTTCAGCCGGGAGCTGGGCATCGCCCGAAGCCGGAGCTTCAAGCGGGGGCGAGCTGCGCTCTCGGCCGGCACGCGACCCGAAGCTCAAGCCTGAATCACGAACTCCTGGCGGGGCTCGCGCGGATGCTGGAGCAGGTCTGTGCGACGGACGAGCGGGCGCTCATCTTCACGCAGTTCCGTCGGATGGGGCATCTCCTGACCGCCATGCTGCAGCACGAACTCGACGAGGACGTGCTCCTCCTCC
>CBDUCC010000293.1:0-5164 GCA_965365555.1 uncultured Myxococcales bacterium
AGCTCTGCCCGCTGGCAGTCGAAGGGCCGTCACGGCGAGAATCTGTTCGGACACATCGAGGCTGCCATGGCCTCCGCCGGTGTCGGTCGAAGCGATCTGAGGCTCATCGGCGCGGGCATTGGGCCCGGCGGCTTCACCAGCTTGCGCGTCGGGCTCGCCACTGCGAAGGGCCTTGCGCTCGGCCTCGAACTGCCGATCGTCGGTGTCAGCTCCTTGCGAGTGCTCGCGCGTTCGATCGCTTCCGGAGACGATCGGGTCTGCGTGCCCTTGATCCCGGCGTACCGAGGGGATGTCTTTGCAGCCGCCTACATCTTCTCCAGCGATCGCGTCGATGTGCTTCGGGAACCCTTCTTCGGTACGCCCGAGGCGGTCTTCGATTCCATTCATCAGGCCGCCGATGGTCGGCGCGTTGCGGTCCGTGGTCAGCACGTCAGCGCCCATGCGGAGTTGCTGGAACGAATCTTCGGGCCCAGCCTTCACCGAGAGTCGCTTTGCTCCGAGCCCGCGACGCCGGACGCCCTAGTCGACGAAGTGACCTATGTGACCAGAACCGACGGGTACGCCGACCTCGCTACTCTCGAGCCGAGCTATCTGCGGGCAAGCGATGCCAAGTTGCCAAACCGGCCACTTCAACCCAAGCACTCGGGCTAGCTCCGAGCGACCGACATCGCGTCGCGGTAGGTTCGCTCGTAGAGCCGAATCGTCCGCTCCCAGGAGTGGTCGATGCGCATGACCCGTGCCTGGAGCTCACGGAAGGCTTTGCTGTTGGCGAACGCAGCTGCGGCTCGCTGCAATGCAGACAACAACGAGGCTTCGCTGAGCTCGTCATAGAGCAGACCGGAACCGGACTTGAGCGACGGGTCGCAGTCGACCACTTCGTCCGCCAAACCCCCGTTGCGATGCACGATCGGAAGGGCGCCGTAGCGCTGAGCCCGCATCTGGATATTCTCGTTGGGGGCTTCGCGACCCGGGACGACCACGAAATCGCTTGCTGCGATCAGTGCGTGCCGAAAGGCCTCGTCATCGCCCGTCTTGATCTGAATTCGGTCGGGCCATTGGTCCCAGAGCTCTTCGTAGATCGCCACCAGCTCGCCGTCTCCCTCGAGCTGAACGACGAGCTGAAGCTCGTTCCGAAGGAGGTCCGGTCCGACCTTGGCGAGCAGCTCCATACCGTCGCCGTCGACCCTGCCTATCGCCGCGAACAGCGGAACATCGCTGCGTACTGGTAACGTGAGATCGTGCTGAAGCTCCGCCTTGCACTTGTCCTTTCCATCGAGGTCGAAGGGGTCGAAGCGCGCCGGAAGGTGCCCGTCGGTGGCGGGGTTCCACAGAGAGGGGTCGATCCCATGTCGAACGCCGCTGAGCTTCCCCGTGATCTCGCGGAATACGGGAGCTAGCGAGTCGACGTTCTCCGTTCGCTGAAGGCGATGTGCGTAGTTGGGCGAGAGCGTCGTGACGCGGTCCGCTGCCAGGAGGCCGGCCTTCAGCGCATTGATCTCTTCGCCCTCGACCGCGTCTTCGCCGAGACCAAGCCAGGCCGCGTCCGCCGCCAGAAACCGCCCCTGTGAAGACGCGTCGTAGATCGTGAGCACGCTCGGAAGCTCGGGAAGCGCCCGACGAAGATGCGCCAAGACCGCTGCTCCCGCCCAGCCGTGCGCATGAACGACGTCATAGTCCTCCGAGCTCTGCTTGATGAGCTCGGCCACCGCGGAAGCGAACACTCCAATCCGCGAGGCCTCGAGTTGCCCGCCTTCCCCGGTCAGCGATTCGGCGGACAGTAGTACCTCCTCGTTCCCGATGAACGTCAGCTCCACTCCGTCGGGACTTCGCCCCGTGTAGAGCTCGCAGGCCCAGTTACGACCTGCGAGCTCGAACTCGAGCTTCGTGAGCCGCCGGGCGAGGGCCAGCTTGGCTACGTCGACGTGCCGGTAGAGCGGGGAGATCAGATCGACGCTGTGGTCCGCACGGCGAAGGACCTTCGCCAGGGTGTTCACGTCGCGGGCCTCGGGAGCCGTGGTGAATGCTTCGGGGGCGATGAAGAGTATTCGCAAGGTGGTGGACCATAGCGATTGTAGGGCGTCGCGCCATGCGGGGGGAGTCACTTGCGCGGCGCCCGCCGCGGTCCAAGGTACTGGGGCATGGTCGAAGGCGGAAAAATCGCAGTGACCGGGGCCTCCGGCCTGGTTGGAACAGAGTTGGTCAAGGTCCTTCGAGAGCGAGGGTTCGAGGTGCTACGGCTCGTTCGGCGCAAGCCCTCCGCAGCGGACGAGGTCGAGTGGAATCCGGCGAGCGGCACCATCGACCTGGACGGGCTTGCGGGAGTCCGAGGGGCGGTTCATCTGGCCGGTGACAATGTCGCGTCGGGGCGCTGGACCGAGGCCAAAAAGGCCTCGATCCGCGACAGCCGCGTGAAAGGCACGCAACTCCTCGCAGGCGCCTTGGCTCAGCTCTCACCGCGACCTGAGGCGCTGGTCTCGGCCTCCGCCATCGGCTACTACGGGAACACCGGCGCCCATGCCGTCGACGAGGCGAGCCCGGCCGGGGAGGGGTTTCTCGCCTCGGTGTGCCAGGACTGGGAGGCAGCCGCCGACCCGGCTCGCGAGGCGGGCATTCGGGTCGTCCATGCACGGATCGGCATCGTGCTCGACAAGGATGACGGAGCGCTGGCGAAGATGAAGCTTCCGTTCCTGCTCGGTGTCGGCGGCCGCATCGGCGACGGCAGCCAGTACATGAGCTGGATCACGCTCCACGATGTGGTCGCTGCCCTGGTGTTCGCCCTCGAGCAGTCCGAGCTCAAAGGCCCGGTGAACTTGGTCGCCCCGAATGCGGTCACAAACACGCAGTTCACCGAGGCCCTGGGCCGCGTGCTGAAGCGGCCGACGCTCTTGCCGGTTCCGAAGTTCGCCCTGCGGCTCGGGGCAGGTGCAGAGATGGCCGACCAGATGCTCATCGGCGGCACCCGCGTGCTCCCAGCAGTACTCGAGGCGACCGGCTTCGAGTGGCAAGACCGCGAGATTGAGCCCGCGCTGCGGTCGGTGCTCTAGGCCTGGACTTCGCCGTCGAGCTCGAGCAGGGTGATTTCCGCGGGCGCTGCGATCCGCATCGGGGGGCCCCAATAGCCCGTGCCGGAGCTAACGTAGATCTGCGAGTCGCCGCGCCGATGCAGCCCCGAGAGGAAAGGCTGGACCAGTCGCGTCAGTACGCCGAACGGAAAGATCTGACCACCGTGGGTGTGTCCGGAGATCTGAAGGTCGACGCCATGCTCGCGGGCCTCTTCGAACTGCACGGGCTGATGCGCGAGCAGGATCACCGGCTTCGCTTCGTCTCGACCGTGAAGCGCCCGCCGCACGTCGGCTCCGTGACCGTTTCCAAACTGGTGTGCCGTCCAGTCGTCGACTCCGGCCAGGTGGATGCTTTCACCGTTCTTCTCGAGCTCGACTCGTTCGTTCCGGAGTGCTCGGATGCCGAGACCATCGAGAAACTCCAGCCACGAGTCGGCTCCAGAATAGTACTCGTGGTTGCCGGTGACGAAGTAGGTTCCGAGCGACGCCTCGATGTCACCAAGCGGCGCGACCGCAGCGCCTAGGTCGTCGACGCTGCCATCGATCAAATCGCCGGTGATGGCCACGATGTCGGGCTCGAGGGCGTTCACCTTTCGCACCACATCTTCGACGAATTCGCGGCCGATGGTGAGCCCGACATGTACGTCACTCAGCTGCACCAATCGGAGCCCGCTCATCGATGAGGGCAGCTTCCGAAGCGTCACTGGTACGCGCTTCACTTCGACCGGCCGCACTGCCGACCACACGCCCCAGCCGGAGAGGGCAAGACCGAGCGCGCCTGCGCCTCCGGCCAGGAGCTGTGCCAAGAACTCGCGTCGTCCGCCGTCGATCGAGGTCATGCTCGCGTACTTCACCCAGCTCCAGCGTGCGAGCTCCCCACCCCAGAGAAGGACCAGCAGGAGAAACATCGAGCCCATCCAGATGTAGCCGACCCAGGAGACCGGGATGGCGACGTTTCGAGGCAGGACCCTCCAGGCCATCATCGAGGCCGGGATCGAGAACGCGAGCACGATGAGGGCGACAGTCGCGACCTGACGCCAGGGGGAGGGCAGCATCGGGTCGCGGATCAGGCGGGCCCAAAGGTAGTAGTGCGTGCCGAACGTCAGCCCGACGATGACCCCGAAAAATATGAAAATGCGTCCGAGCGACATGAAAACTGCAGCTTTGGTCGTCTAAGGATAGGCTCGAGCGCCGTCAAGCCGTCGGGGGCACCGCAGTCCCGTCCAGAAAATGCGATTGCGCCCTTTACGGGTTTTCGGACCCAGCCTATAAACCCGCCGACCTATGAACCGAGAGCCGGGTAATCTCAGTTGCAGCGTCGCGCGGGCCATCACGCTGGCCGCCGCGCTGCTTTTCATGTCTACCACCGGCGTACGCGCCCAGGACGCCACCGCCGACGAAGTCGCCACAGAGGCCAAGGCGGGCGCCGAGGCTGCCGCGGAGGCCGCACCCGAGGCTGTCGATGCGAGCGCCGCCGAGGCCATCGACGCAATGATCGTCGCTCCAGGAGGGGTCCCCGCGGAGCCGATGGACGCGAAGTCGGCGGTCGACACCGTCAAAGCCGCCATGGCGAACATCGAGAAGGAGGGTGGCGACTTCGGCAACAGTTACACCATCCAGTTTGGTGACACCTTCGACTGGGTTCAGATGAGCTCGGGCGAGTGGATCAAGGGCAACATCGAACGCATGCGCGACGACACGATGGAGTTCGACAGCGACGATCTCGGCATGCTCTATCTCGACTTCGCCGACGTCGTGCTGGTGCACTCGCCGCAGGTCAACACGTATGTGTTCGACGATCGTGTTTCCGCCACGGGTAAGGCGGTCATGAACGAGACGACCGTCCTCGTGCAGACGGACGACGAGGGCACCAAAACCTTCCCTCGAAGCGAGCTCGAGAACATCGTCGAAGGTGAGCGGGAAAGAGACTGGTGGTCGATGAACCTTCGTTTCGGCCTCACGCTCAACCGGGGCAACTCGGACCAAATCACCTACGACGTCTTGTTCAACGTCAGGCGCGAGGACCGGCTCACGCTGCTCGATCTCAACTACAACACCAGTTTCGGCCGCACCAACGGGCAGCAGAATGTCAACCGGCACCT
>CBDUCC010000294.1:0-5141 GCA_965365555.1 uncultured Myxococcales bacterium
CCAGCTGCTGCATGCCGGCGGGCACCCGGCGTTCGTTCCCGAATGGTACGTCCCGCTGTGCTTGGGCTTCGACATCGTTGTGGGCATGACGCTCATGGCGACCTTACGGTACAAGCCCAAGCGCGCGCTGTTCGGGTTTGTGAATGAGCCGGAGCGTTAGCGTGTCTTGTCGTTCCTCAAAACCTTTTCCGCCGGCGAGATGTGAGCCGCGACGATGGCTAAGGTGACGCAGCGGGCAGAACCGGGACCCTTCGCTGCGTTGCCGACCGTTCGCCAAGCGTGAATCGAGCGCAGCGATGATGCAGCCCGCCGACCATCGGGAGGGCGATGACCTTCCCCCCAATCGGTGGACTCGCGCTCGCGGCTTCAGGCTCGCTCTGGCGGTCGCGAGCAGGACGTACAGCAAGTGAAGCCTCGGGGTAGGCTAGCTTGACCCCGAGTACGGAAACACCAACGATTGCGCCATCGACGGGGTTCTGAGGAGGCACCGGATTCCTGAACGATCCTCCTCCTCCTCCTCCTGGTTTGCGGCATGGCGTATGCTTCCGCCATGCCGAATCTTCCGCTCCACAAGAAGAAGACGCTATCCGCGTTTCGCAAGAGCGCTCTCGGGACTTGGAATACCCCGTACGACCCCACCGTGTATGGAGTTTTGAGCCTCAAAATGGACGAGGCTCTCCGGTACGTCGATGCGTTCCGGAAACACACCGGGAAACATCTCACCGTGAGTCACATGGTCGCCAAGGCCGTCGGTGCCGTGCTCGAAGAGGTTCCGGATGCGAACGCACTGCTTCGCTTCAATCAAATCTATCTCCGCGACAGCATTGGCGTCTTCTTTCAGGTCGTGATGGAGAACCCGGAGACGGGCGAAATCGACCTGAGCGGCGCAACAATCCAGAAACCAAACGAAAAGACGCTCGAACAGATCGTCGACGAATTCTCGGCCAAAGTGAGCGGCGTTCGCCGGGGCACCGACAAGGCCTTGAAGGCCTCGCGCGACCTCATGTCGCGCATCCCTTCCTGGGGCGTGGGCCCCATGCTCCGACTCTCGAGCTTTCTGAGCTACACCCTGAATCTCGACATGAGCTGGGCCGGGATGCCGAAGGACCTCTTCGGCTCGGTCATGATCACAAACGTCGGCTCCTTGGGGCTTCCGTATGCACTAGTGCCGCTGGTTCCGTATAGCCGTGTGCCTCTGGTGCTCGCGCTTGGGTCGATTGAAGAACGAGCGGTCGTCGAGGACGGTCAACTGGCCGTGCGAAGAGTGATGGACGTTGGCGCGACATTCGACCATCGCATTCTCGACGGAGGGCACGCTGCCAAGATGCATCGAATTCTCCGAGATTGGATGGAAGACCCATTCGGACATTTCGACACGCTGGCGGCCTAGCGCCTGGGCCCGGAGGCGAGGATGCTCGCGAGATGTTCTCGAGAGGAAAGCGTTCGACCTCGCTCTCAACCCCGTCGCTCGGGGTCATAGATGAGATGGAGACGACTTCGTTCTCGATGGCGGCGCGGCCATCAACCGGTGCCGAAACGAGCCGACGATGGCCACTACGTGGTCACTCGGGCGATCGGCGAATTCGCAAACACAAACAATCACTTGTCCTGAGCAGTGGAGGCGGTGGGAACCGTTTGCGGATGTACGAGTCCAGCCAGCTTCGCTCGTACAACCGAACCATATTTCGCGGGCGTCTACTGCTGCTGTTGCTGGGCGGCTGCCAGCTGCAGAGCAACCTCAGCTCCTGCCTCGGCGACGGAAATGACCGTGTTGTGCATCCCGAGGAGGGCGTTAGTTCCAGCTTGGATGTCGCTCAGCACCCCCCCGGAGACCTGGGTTGGAGGGGAACCGAAGAAGCCATAGTTGCAGACTTCCTGAGCTTGACTGACAACCATATCGGCAATCGAGCCGTCAAAGCAGTTGACGAAATAGTTGAAGCCGTCCGCCAAGGGAGGCCGTGCGCAGAAGATCGATCCGCCTGAGACGTCGCCGGGGGTGCCCATCATGAAGCCTTCAAAGCGCAAGTCGTTCGGACAGACGAACTCCTCAAAATCGAAGGACGGGGGGCCCGCCACGACCATGCGAATGTTCTCCGACGCGAACGAAGTATCCGTCGATACGGTCTGCTCGACGAAGGCAGTCACGGTAGGTCCAACCTGGTAGGCGGTTGAGGCCGACCTCGAAAACTCGTCCAGGTATAGTAGGCTGTTCCCCTCGAACCCAAACGCGCCGAAAGAAATCTCTTCCTCTCCACTCGAGCTCCGAAGCGTGCCAGAAAGGGACGCGGAAAAGCTCGTCGGCGCAAAGACGCTGGTGTTCGATGCGGTGAGGTTCAGCACCTCGACTTCGTTCATCGTGTTCACACTGATGTTCACGGTGATCGCGCTCGGAAGCACCCCCGCGCACGTCAAGTTCACGTAACCCACCTCGGTCTGAGGGTCGCTCAAGAGCCGGAACTGCACCGCGTCCTCCGGCCCTTGCGGGTTGGTCGGCATGAAGGTGTCCGACTGGACGTCGATTAGGATGGTCTGTCCCGCAAGCTCTTGTGGAAGGCATCCGGCTTGCTTCTGCCCTATCGACGGTGCGGGCAGCGTACTCTCGAAGGCGGCCCCTATCAGCTCCGATGCTTCATCGAGCGCGCCGTACGTCGCCTGGTTAGCTTCGATGAACTGAGTGCCCAAGTCACCGAGCTCGGCCATCTGATCTCCAAGGGCGTCACCGCCGCCTCCCTCGTCCCCGCCACTGCTGCACGCCATGGGGATCGAAAGCGCCAAGCCGAACACCCAGAGTCGTGTGATCCTATTCATTGTGTCCTCCTTTTGCTTACTCCCACGGATGAAAGCTAGGTTCGATCGAGGTCAATTGGAAGCCCGGCTCGGCATGTCCCGACTGTCCCGAATTGGTTCTGGGGGCAGTCTCGCAAGCCGTTTGCGTATGCACAGATGCCAAAGACTGGGCGAAAGCAGTGGAGGCGGTCGGAATCGAACAGCGGGGATACGCCCGATTCCGATGCTTCTCGAGCGGTTTCCCGGATAGGTATCGAAGAGAACACGTCCAAAGAACACGTGCAAAACGCGTTGCCGGACATTCTTGTGACAATGTCACAAGTCCCGGATGTAAATCGTGAGCTCGCGGAAGTGGGCGCGATGTTCGCGGTGTTTGAGGTCCTCCCGCGGAACCGTGGACGGTAGCGCTAGTTCACAATCTCGTTTCGAATCGCCACGCCTGGCGCCACCCTTTGAACCTTCGAGTCGTCGACGACGACCGTGCCGCTGACGATCACGTAGGGGATGCCGGTCGATGGAAGCGAGTTCTCGCCGACCTTCGGAGTGGCGTTTTCGGTGACGGTCTTTGGATCGAAGATGGTGATATCGGCCACGGCGCCCTCCTGCACACGACCGCGCTCTTTCATCTGCGGAACGTGATCCTCGAGGAACTGCGCTGGCAGGAACGTCATCTTGGAGATGGCCTCCATCAGCGAGATGGCTCCGGTCTCCCGCACCATGCGCAGGATCTTCGCGTGCGTGCCGGCCCCGCGCGCGTGGCCGTTTCCTGCGCCGTACGGCGTATCCCAGTCACCCTTGAGGCCGCCGTCGACGATGTACGGCATCGCGTCGCACCCGACGATGACGCCCGGCCGCGTGAACGCCGCCATGATGTACTCGTCTTTCATCGTGTACATCAGCAACTGGGTTGCTGGAGCCTCCTTTCGAAGCCGGTTGAACTCCTTCGTCGTCAGTGGCTCGCCGGTGGCGGCGATCTTGTAGTCCGACGCCTGGATGCCCATCCGCTCCTCGAAGCCCGGCTTGTTGTAGTCGGCGTCCACATAGGTGCCGGCGTAATTCCAGGGGTAGAACTCGCCGACGACCTTTTGGCCCTGCGCCCGGGCGGCGTCGATCAGGTCGAGGCACTTCTCGGTGAGGCCGAGGCAGTTGCTCTGGACATGGTGAACTAGCATCGGCACGCCTTGCGTGCGCGCCACCGTCAGCACCTCTTCGATGCCGAGGTACCCGCTCGGCGGGATCTGCGCGAGATACCGCACATGTGCGGTGATCGGGACATCATACTTCGCGGCGAGCTTGGTGACGGCCATGATCTCCGGGCTTCCGACGCGGGTGTAGTAGCCGACCGGGAACGCGATCCCGACGCCGCCCTTCTTGAGCTCGGCTTCGATGGCGTCCATGATCGCATGCTCGTCCTCGGGGTCGTAGAGCTTGGTCTTCCACTGCTGACCATCATCCATCGCCCGTCCAATCGAACCTTCGTAGAGGATACGGCCGCCTGGGTCTTGACCATCGAGCACCGCGACACGAGCGAACGGGTGAGAGACGGTGGCCCCGTAGTTCAGAAGCGCCTTGCCCTCCCAGTAGGCGTAGAAGTCGTCCATCGGAAACTGCCCGGCCTCGAGATCCATCGGGGTTGTGACGCCGTCGCGCGCGTAGAGCCGAAAGGCAAACGGGTCCTGGCCATGGCTGTGGTAGTCGATGAACCCCGGCGCCACGACGTGGCCAGTCGCATCGATCGTTCGCGCGCCCTCTAGGCTCTCCTCGGAGATGACGACGATCTTTCCGTCCTTGATGCCGACGTTGCGGACCGCGTCGAGCTTCGTCTCGGGGTCCATCACCCTGCCATTGGCGATGACGAGATCGAGGTCGTCGGGAATCGGAGCCTCGGCCTCGGCCGCCGGCGCCTCGGTGTCCGCAGGGGCCTGATCGGCAGCAGGTTTGGCGCCGGGCTGGCAGCCCAAAGCCAGTAGAGCGACGAAAAGTGCAGGAATTGGATGCAGTCGAGTCATGTGGTGGCCTCAGTGTCGGCTAGTCTTCGGCTAAAGTTGGTTTTGGCTGATGATCTCCGCACGCACCGGCTTGCCGGGGAAGACCTTCAGGACCTTGGAGTCGTCGACGACGAGGACGCCACTGACGATGACGTAGGGAATGCCGGTCGACGGCGCGACGTTCTTGTCCAGCGGGAAGAGGTCCGAGTTGTCGGTCACGGTCGCCGGGTCGAACACCACGATGTCGGCATCGGCGCCCTCCTGCATCCGGCCCTTCTTCTTCATCTGTTCGACGCCATTCTTGGCGAGGAAGTCGGCCCACATGTAGGACATCTTCGAGAGCGTCTGCATCAGGGTGAGGTCGCC
>CBDUCC010000295.1:0-5137 GCA_965365555.1 uncultured Myxococcales bacterium
CTCTTGCTCGACACGGCGGGCCTGCCGCTCCCTGTGGTACTGGAGAAACACGTCCACGATGGTCTCTACGAAGTCCGCGGCACCTCTTGCGGTGGTCGCATAGCCGCTCACGCGAAGGGTTTGAGCGCGCAGGTCGGTTTGGTAGTCGATCGAGTTGGCCAGTCCCGTGAGACTGCCCCCGAATTCGAGCTCTTCGGCAATCTTGACCAGCACCTGTTGGCGTCCGAGTGCGTCGGCAGCCGGGGCAATCGAGTGCTGCGTGGATGCGTGGAGGCCGGCGATGCGGAGGTCGCCCTCGTACTTCAGCACTGCCGTCGTCTCGAAGGTCGGCACGATGAAGAACTTCACGATGACGAACCCGAGGACCGCGCCCAGCAGGGTCATGCCCACCAGCCAACGCCAGCCGCTCGAGACGGCGCGCCGCAAGCGGAATGGCTCCACCGGCCACCCCGGACGCGAGCCGGTGGTCGAGGATTCTCCGGCCCATTCGTCACTCACGGGTCAACCCACTCCCTCGCTCAGTACGCGTTGCGGCGTGTGCCAGCGCCAAATGCCGTCATGAAAATGATCTGAATGTCCCAAAGCAGGCTCCAGTTGCGTATGTAGTCGAGATCATACTCGACGCGTTTCACCATCTTGTCGACCGTGTCGGTCTCGCCGCGCCAGCCATTGACTTGAGCCCAGCCAGTAATCCCGGGCTTGACCTTGTGCCGGAGCATATAGCCGCGGACTTTGGTTCGGTAGAGCTCGTTGTGCGCGACCGCATGCGGGCGCGGGCCGACGATGCTCATCGTGCCAGCGAGTACGTTGAAGAACTGCGGCAGCTCGTCCAGGTTGTTACGCCGCAAAAACGCCCCGAACTTGGTGATTCTGTCGTCGTCCTTCGTGGCTTGTCGGATCTGGTCACCGTCTTCCATCACGTTCATCGTTCGGAACTTCAAGACGTGGATCACCTCTCCGTTGAGCCCGTATCGCCTTTGCCGGAACAGGGCGGGCCCCGGTGAGCTCAGTCGGACCCCGAGCGCAATGACCATCATTGGAATGGAAATGACGATCAGAATCGCCGTCCCGATGATGATGTCTTCCAGTCGCTTCAACCAGCCGTCGACGCCGTAGAACGGAGTCTCGTACAGGCTCATCGTCGGAACATGACCGAGTGTGCCCCAACGGGCGTGCAGGAGATCGAAGACGAAGAAGTCGGCGGCTAGATACACGGAAGCGGTCGTGTCGGAGAGCTGCCGAAGAAGTTGATTGATCCGAGGCTCGGCTCGCAGTGGAAAGGCAATGTAGATGAGACTCACTTCGCCCGACTTGGCCGCGGCGACGAGGTCGGCGAGCGTGCCAGCTCGAGTGCCGAGCGATTCGGCGATGGGGTGGCAGCGCTCTTCTTCGCGGTCGTCGTAAAAACCGTGAACCCGCAAGCCAAGCGTGGGGACGTTGCGCATCTCCATGGCAAGCGCTTCGCCGAGCTCGGTCATTCCGACGATGGCCGCCTCGCGTGTGCTGTATCCCCGCGCGCGAAGCTCCCGAAGAGTGACGATGGTGACGGTGCGAGACACGGAGATCAGGAGCGGTGCGAGGATGAACCAAACCGAAACGATGAAGCGGGAGTACGCTTCCGACTGTTTCGTGAGGAACATGGCGAACAGCACGACCGGGACGACGCCGGCGAACCAGCCGAGCCAGATTCGCAGGAGCTGTGGACGCAGCCGCGCTCCGCGCGCGCTCTGGTAGACACTGAGCGACTGCGCGATGACGAGAAAGAGGACGGCTGCGATCGAGCCCGCGATCCAAGACCGTTCGCTCCAATCCTCCCCGCGCGCGTATGTCGCTAACCAAAGTGAAAAGTAGATCAGGACGAGATCGACGAGGCGTAGCAGAGGCGCGAGCTCGGCGTCTGGGCTGGCTCCCCAGCCGGTAGGCTTGTTGGTCGTCATTTGGCCTTGAACAGTATAGAGGTCAGCGGAGCGATTTCACTTCGACCGCAAGGGTGATCGACGGTCCGCTTCTGTAGTACAGCTCACGATTAGCCGCATCAGCCCGCTCCAGGGTCCGATTCATGCGAAAGCCTCGCGGACGCACGCGCGGAGCCATTGGTGCGCTGGATCGAGATCGAACCGTGGGTGCCACCATTGCGAGTGCTCGACCCTGGGAAGCTCGGGCGGCGCCTCGATCGTGATCACACCGCCCAGATCGATCGGTGCCGAAAGCAAGCTGCGGGGAACGGTCGCCACGAGGTCGGTGCGACGAATGACCTCGGGCACCGCCAGAAGATAGGGAACGGCGGCTCGAATCGCAGCGCCGGAGCCGACGGCTCGAGAGGCCTTGGCCATCGGCCGGGGGACGAAGCCGACCGGAGTGTAGGCCACGTGCCCATAGCCCTCGTAGTCCTCGACACGGAGCCGCTTTCTCCGTGCGAGAGGGTGGCTTCGACGCACGAGGCAGACGTAGTCTTCCTCCAGAAGGGTCTCGGTTCGAAGGCCGCCGGCGGACCCGAGGTACACCGCGATCACGAGATCGATCTCTCCCGAGGAAAGCTTGTCGGGAAGGTTGAGGTCGGACAGTGGCTCGACTTGGATGCGAATGCCGGGACCCTGCTTCCCGATCGCCCGGAGGACGGCCGGAAGCGCCATGGTGACGCCGAGGTCCGTGAGTGCCACCTTGAAGATTCGGGTCGATGTCTCGGGATCGAAGCCCATCCCGAGCTGGAGCGCGCGCTCGACGGCGAGAAGCGCATCGGAAAGCGGCATCAGCATCGCTTCGGCTCGGGGCGTGAGCACCATGCTCCGTCCTCTTCTCACGAGAAGCGGGTCACCGAAGAGGTCGCGAAGCCGCGCAAGCGCTTGGCTCATGGCCGGCTGCGTGATGCCGATCCGTTTGGCCGCTCGGGTCACGTTTCGTTCACCGAGCAGAGCATCGAGCGCAACGAGGGCATTGAGATTGAGGCCACTGAGACGCGTCGAATCCACGGTTGGAGTATAATCTGAGCGAATGGTTGGATAGTCAAACGCAATATCCGCTCGAGCTTCCAGGGTCGCATAGTAGCGTTGTCCCATGCAGGCTCAGTTCGACTATGGTTTCGTCTCCGCCGACTCTCATGTGACCGAGCCGCCCGATTGCTATGCCCGGTTCATCGACCCGGCATTTCGCGATCGAGCGCCGTACATTCGGCACGATGACAAACGTGGTGATCTGTACATCATCCCGGGTCAAGACAACATGACGGTTCCGATGGGACTCGTGGCAGCGGCAGGCGAGGAGTCGAGTCAGATGACCTTCAACGGTCGCGACTTCGACGATTGGCACCGCTCGGGATGGGATGCCAGCCACCGATTGAAGGATCAAGCTCGCGATGGGGTCGCTGCCGAGGTTCTGTTCGCAACCGTCGGGATGCAGCTCTGCGGCCATGCCGACCTCGACTATCGGCGGGCGTGCATGGAAGCGTACAACCGTTGGCTGCAAGAGTACTGCAGCCATGCACCGGATCGGCTCTATGGTGCGGGACAAGCCGCCGTGAAAAACGCAAGTGACGCGGTCGCCGAGATTCGTGCGATCAAAGAGATGGGGTTCAAGGCGGTGATGATGTCGGGACAGCCCGGTGAGGAGGACTACGACCATCCCTCGTACGACCGCCTCTGGGCCGCAGCCGTGGAGCTCGAGCTTCCTCTTTGCTTTCACATTCTGACGAACCGTTCCTACGCCGGCCACAGGGGGCCGAAGATCAACGGACTGCTCAACGTGGTGCGCAGCTGTCAGGACGTACTCGGAATGTTGATTTTTTCTGGGGTTTTCGACCGTTTCCCCGACCTCAAAGTGGCGTGCGTCGAGTCGGATGCGGGCTGGGCGCCGCACTATGCGTACCGCATGGACCACATCTACAAACGGCATCGTTTCTGGAACAAAGCCCAGGAGCTCGACAAGCTGCCCTCGGAGTACTTCTTCGAGAACATCTGGCTCACGTTCCAAGACGACTGGACCGCGTTCAAGGTTCGTGAGCACCTCAATGTCGAGCGCTTGATGTGGGCGAACGACTTCCCGCACTCCGACTCCACCTGGCCGCTTTCCAAGGAGCTTCTCAGCGAGCATGCGGCTGATCTCTCGGATACCGAACGCCGGAGGATTCTGCGCGACAACTGCGTCGAGCTTTTCGGTCTCGAGGCCCCTGAGCAACCGGCAGCGATGAGCTGACGCGGCCGGTGCCGATGGACTACGACCTCAAGATCCTTGGCGGTACGATCGTCGACGGTACGGGCGCGCAGGGCTACCGTGGCGACGTCGGCATCAAGGGTGGCAAGATTACCGACCTCGGCAGGGCGTCCGGCGCGGCATCCCAGACGATCGATGCTGAAGGGCGCATCATCTGCCCTGGATTCGTCGATATTCATACCCACTATGACGCGCAGATCCTCTGGGATCGCATGCTGAGCATATCGCCTTGGCACGGCGTGACGACAGCCGTCGTCGGGAACTGCGGTTTCGGTGTCGCGCCGATGCGGGAAGAGCACCGAGAAACCGTCATGAGGACACTCGAAAAGGTCGAGGGGATGGCGTACGAGGCGCTCAGCGCCGGGCTCGGTTCGGATTGGCCCTTCATTACGTTTCCCGAATACCTCGACGCGGTGGAAAGCGCCGGGAGCGCCATCAACGTGGCGGCCTACGTCGGCCACACGCCGATGCGTCTGTTCGTGATGGGACAAGAGGCGACCGAGCGGGAGGCGACCGACGACGAGGTGCAGGCGATGAAGGCCCTCGTTCGGGAAGCGATGGCTGCCGGAGCGATCGGGTTTGCGACCTCGCAGGCGGCCACCCATCACGGCGCCGGCGGCAAGCCCGTCCCGAGCCGAATGGCGTCCTTCGGCGAGATCGACGCCCTGGTCGGAGCGATGGCGGAGTCGGGGCGCGGAGTGATGCAGGCGGCGATGGGCCGGACCCTGTTCAACGACGAGTTCGAAGACCTGGCGGCGCGGCATCGGGTCCCGATCACCTGGACTGCGCTACTCGCAGGAATGACCGGAGCCGGACGGCATCGTCGGTACCTCGACCGCGCGGCCGAGCAGCGCTCTTCCGGCTACACGATCGTACCGCAGGTCGCCTGCCGTCCGATCATGTTCGACTTCAATTTCCTCGAGCCCTATCC
>CBDUCC010000296.1:0-5132 GCA_965365555.1 uncultured Myxococcales bacterium
GAGCAGGTGTGATCGGAGCGGGCGTCATGGGCAGCGGCATCATGGCGCACTTTGCGAACGCCGGTGTCGACGTCGTGATGCTCGATATCGTCCCCCCCGGTCTGAGCGAGGACGAAAAGAAGAACCCGGCGAAGCGCAACCAATTCGCCGCAGGCGGTCTCAAAGGCGCCCTCAAGGCGAAGCCCGCCGCCTTCTTCCATCCGAGCTACGCCAGACGCGTTACCGTCGGAAACCTGGATGACGACATCGAGCTCTTGAAGGGCTGCGATCTGGTGATCGAGGCGATCATCGAGAACGTCGACATCAAGCGAAGCCTGTTCGAAAAGCTCGAGAGCACGCTCGATGAGGGGACGGTCGTCGCCTCCAACACCTCGGGGCTTCGGATCGCAGACATGCTTGAGGGCCGGGGAGACGCGTTCCGCAAGAACTTCCTCGTGATGCACTTCTTCAACCCGGTTCGCTACATGAAGCTTCTCGAGCTCGTGGCCGGCGAAGAGACGGACCCTGCCGTGATGGCCCGGATGAAGACGTTTGGCGAAGACCAGCTCGGAAAGGGCATCGTCATCGGCAAGGACACGCCGAACTTCGTCGGCAACCGGATCGGGTGCTACTCGATGTCGCTTACGATGAACGAGATGATCGAGGCAGGTCTCACCCCGGAGGACGTCGACGCGATCACCGGGCCGCCCATGGGCCACCCGAAGAGCGCCAGCTTCCGCACCGCCGACATGGTCGGCCTGGATACGTTCAAGCACGTTTCGGACAACTGCTATGAGGCGTTGATCGACGACCCGGAGCGAGATGTCTTCAAGCCTCCCCACTTCTTGGTGGCGATGGTCGAGCAGAAGATCCTGGGCAACAAGACCCGGGGCGGCTTCTACAAGCGCACCAAAGAAGGCATCCTCACGTTCGACCCGGTGAAGCTCGAGTACCGCCCGAAGGCCGGCGATGCGGACATCAAGAAGTTCTGCAAGAGCCTCAAGGGCTCTCCTGCGGCGCGCGTCAAAGCGCTCGTCGAGAACGACGGGCCGGCCGGCAACTTCGCCTGGACCGTTCTGTCCCGCACCCTCGCTTACTCCGCGAGCAAGATCCCCGAGATCACCGACAGCGTCGAAGCCGTCGATGACGCGATGAAGTGGGGCTACAACTGGGATCTCGGACCGTTCGAGACCTGGGATGCCATCGGCTTCAAGGCAGCGTACGACCGGATGAAAGCCGACGGGCTCTCGCTGCCCGAGTCGATCGAAAAGATGGCCGCCTCCGGTGCGGAGAGCTTCTACACCGACGACGGCCGGGTGTTCAACCTGGTGACCGGTGAGTACGAAGCGCGGGACATCGACCCCCGAAACGCTGGGCTGACGATTCTTCGAAAGGGTAACGCGCCGGTCTTCGAAAACCGCGGCAGCGTGGCCTGGGACCTCGGCGATGGGATCGTCGGGCTGACGTTCACGACCAAGGCGAACAGCATCGACGACACGGTGGTCGAGGGGCTGAGCCAGGCGACGGAGATCGCCGAGCGTGATTTCCGCGGCATGGTCATCTGCAACGAGGGCGACCACTTCTGCGTCGGCGCGAACCTCTTTGCGGTCGTGATGGCGGCACAACAGAAGGCTTGGGACCAGCTTCGAGAGACGATCACGGGCCTCCAAGGTGCGCTTCAAAGGACGAAGTACTCGACCATTCCCGTCGTGGCGGCACCTTTCGGGATGACGGTCGGCGGTGGCTTCGAGGTTTGCATGGGCGCGGATGCCGTACAGGCGGCGTCCGAAACCTACGTCGGCCTCGTCGAGGTGGGCGTCGGGCTTCTACCCGGCGGCGCGGGCAACATGAACATGCTCTGGCGTGCGCTCGAGGGCATTCCGGATGGCACGGACGTCGACACCCTGCCCTTCGTGGCGCGGACCTTCGAGAACATTGCGATGGCCCGGGTAGCGACCGGCGCCGGCGAGGCCCGGGAGTTTGGCTACTTCCGGAAGTCCGACGGTATCTCGTTCGACAAGGCGCGCCTGCTGACCGAAGCCAAGGGCCGGGCCATCGGCATGGCCGAGTCTGGCTACCATCCACCCACCCCGCGGGCCTACCGGTTGCCCGGCGAAAGCGGCATGGCAACGCTCGACGTCACCATCGACACCTTGGTGGCCGGCGGATTCGCTAGCGAGCACGACGCTCTGATCGCGCGAAAGGTCGCGCACGTGCTCTGTGGCGGTCCGTCGGGACACGCGCACGAGGTCACCGAGGAGCAGATGCTCGAGCTCGAGCGAGAGGCCTTCATCAGCCTTTGTGGCGAGCCCAAGAGCCAGGAACGCATGCAGCACATGCTCACCACCAACAAGCCTTTGCGGAACTAGGCCATCCGGAACCCACGAGCCAAATAGGAAATCAGGAGTAGAGACATGGGTAAGATTGTCGTCGTAGATGCGGTTCGAAGCGCGGTGGGTCGCGCGAAAAAGGGCTCGTTGGCCAATCGCCGTCCGGATGAGCTCGCTGGCGAGGTGATCCGAGGCTTGATGGCGCGGAACCCCGAGGTGGATCCGGACACCGTCGAGGACTTGGTGCTCGGCTGTGCGTTCCCCGAGGGCGAGCAGGGCATGAACGTCGCGCGCATGGTCGGCCGGCTCGGCGGGCTTCCCGAAGAGAGCTCCGGGATGACCATCAATCGATTCTGTTCGAGTGGCCTTCAGTCGATCGCCCTGGCCGCGGGTTCGGTCAAGGCAGGCTTCGACGACGTAGTCGTCGCAGGCGGCATGGAGTCGATGACCATGGTGCCGATGACCGGAAACAAGCCCAGCATGTCCCCGGAGGTGATCGAGAAGTTCCCGGAGACCTACACGCCGATGGGAATCACCGCGGAGAACGTCGCACAGCGGTTCAACATCAGCCGCACCGAGCAGGACGAGTTCGCCGCATGGAGCCATGAAAAAGCGCTCGCTGCGATCGAGCAGGGCGCGTTCGAGGACGAGATCGTCCCGGTGCATGGCGTGAAGTTCGATGCCGCAGGCGAGCGACAGATGTTCGAATTCAAGGTGGACGAGATGCCCCGCCCGGGCACTTCGGTCGAAGGCCTATCGAAGCTGCGCCCGGTGTTCGCAGCCAAGGGAAGCGTCACTGCCGGCAACTCCTCGCCTCTTTCCGACGGCGCCGCTGCCGCGATCGTCATGAAAAAGAAGCGCGCCGAACAGCTGGGAATCACGCCGCTCGCGATCTTCAAGTCGTTCGTCACGGTGGGAGTCGATCCGTCGATCATGGGGATCGGCCCCCTCCCCGCCGTGCAGAAGCTTCTTCGGAAGAATGACCTCAGCATTGACGACATCGACGTATTCGAAGTCAACGAGGCCTTCGCAAGTCAGGCGGTCTACGTGCAAAAAGAGCTCGGCATTCCGAACGACAAGCTCAACGTGAACGGCGGCGCCATCGCGCTCGGCCATCCGCTTGGCTGCACGGGCGCAAAGCTCACCGCAACCGCCCTGCAGGAGCTCAAGCGTCGCGGCGGCAAGTACGCCGTGGTGACGATGTGCATCGGCGGCGGCATGGGCGCCGCCGGCCTCTTCGAAGCCCTACACTAGGCTCCAACAAGGGGACACGAACCCCCTTCAAAACCCCAACCTTTTCAACTGGTTGAACACCCAACTGCGATTTCCTTGCCGGTGGTAGTTTTTGCCGCTCCACGGAATTCGCAGTTCGGTTTGTAACAGTCTGGAATTGCAGGCGATCTAAGCGGGGTTCCTGTCCCCTATTCGGCGGCTTCGAGGAGGGGCTCTGCGGAGGCCGGCATGGAGGCCGGGGCGTTTCGGGAGGTCGCTCTGAGGAACTTGCCGGCGCCCTTCGTGCGCCCAATCTCGGGAAGGACTTCGCCGTTCGTGGCGACGAGGATGCCGTTGACCATCACGGCGGGCACCGCCTCCGGATTGCGACGCACGAGTCGCACGTAGTCGCCAAGCTCGGGGATCGTCGCTTCGTGCATCTCGTCGACTCGGTAGTCGAGGTGATGGGGGTCGATGACGACGAGATCGGCGCGCCTGCCCTCTTCGAGGGTTCCCGCGTCCACCTGGAACCACTCGCCGATTTCGCCGGTGAGCTTGTGCACGGCCTTTTCGAGCGGCATCACGGGGTTGCCTCGGTCCGCCGCGTCTTTGACGAACTTCAGCATGCGGATCGGGAAGTTGTAGAACGCCATGTTTCGGAGGTGCGCCCCGGCGTCGGAGAAGCCGAGGATACTCGACTCGCTGTTCATCAATTTGGCAAGCGGCGTCGGGCGGTCATTGCCCGTCACGGTGTACCAGCGGAGCTCGTTGCCATAGTCGATCAGCAAATCTAGAAACGCGTCGACTTCGGACTTTCCTTGCATGACCCCAATCTCTCGAAAGGTCTTGCCGACAAGCGAGCTATCGGGGCAGGCCATGACCGTCGCCTTGCCGAAGTTCCGATGAAACACCTTGGGAATGAACGGGTTGTTCCACTGCCGGTTGAACTTCCTCCGATAGCTCGGATCACGGAATAGCTTGCGCCGTTCGGCCATGGTCTCGAGGTGCAGCCCCGCAGCCCCCGCACCGAACTCCTCGAAGACCACGTTCTCGAAACCGTCCGCCCAGAGGTCGAACGGAACGGGCAAGAACTGGTAGCGAAACTTGCCGCCGAAGACCCTGTTGACCGCCCAGCCGAGCCCGTTGAGGACGCGCCAGATCAGGCGATTCGAGCGAATGTCCATGATCGAAACGATGCTGGTCTTGAGCGCGTCACGCATGAAGAGACCAGCGCTGAACGCGGCATAGAGAAAGATCTCGTACTTGGTCGAGATGTTCGGAATCGCTTGGAGGTTGAGGCCGCGCTTGCGCACGCCGCGCACCATCCGGCGTAGCTCCTTCCAGGAAGCGTAGGTCGAAGGCAGGCACTTGCTGCGGAAGCGGTCGCCACCCATCTTGTCCCAGTAGAGACCGTTAAGCGAAAGGCCGAGGAAGCCTGCGTCGTAGCCATCTTCAATGATACGCTCCATCTCGCGCAGCTCTTCCTCAGTCGGCTTGGCTTTCGCATCGAGCGCGCGCTCGAGCCCCATCACCTTTGCACGGACCGCCGAGTAGCCGACGAACGAAGATACGTTCGGACCGAGCGGAAGGCTGTCGAGGTGCTCTGCGTAC